>CAJMPZ010000001.1 GCA_905215445.1 uncultured bacterium
ATTTTCCGGTTCGACGAACAGCCGATCGTGTCAAATTTGGGCTAACAGAGCCAAAATAAATACCGCTGGCCGAAGTGGAAAGATGGTAACAACAAAAAAGACTATCAAGCTCGTTTTTAAGCACCGTTTGTTCCGCCCCGCATGTTTTGCGAACACGTTAACTATCATGAAGCCAGTAAACAGAGGCGGACATCAACATCCAACGCCGGCAAGCATGTGAGCGCCTCCTCTGCCCAAGGGGCAAGTCCCCGAGATTAGTTAAGAGAGGGGAAGAGATGGATAAAGTCAAAACGGCCTTCCAGAACTTTGGCCGCGTTATCGTCGACCCTATTTTGTACCTTTCGGTAACGGGCATCATTTTGGCCATCGCCACGGTATGCTCGCTCGGCAGCGGAGTTGTCGCGGATCTGGGCACGCTGCTCTCCGCGGCAACCAACTCCGCGGTGATCGGCAACCTGCCGGTGATTTTCGCAGTCGGCCTAACGGCAGGCTTCGCAAAGAAGCAAAAATCCAACGCGGCAGTGTTTGGACTTATTAGTTACCTCATGTTCCTGTATGTCAACAACGCCTACCTGACGCTCACCGATCAGCTGGCAAAAGCCGGCGCGATGGGTCTGTATGGCACTGGCCAGGCAACGGTACTGGGTCTTCAAGTTACCGATGTCAACGTCTTCGGCGGCGTACTCATCGGATGCTTCTGCGGTTGGCTCTACAACAAACTGATCGACGTAAAGGTATCGGAGTATATCCGGATTTACGGCGGACCCCGCCTGGCCCTTCTGGCGATGGTTCCGCTGAGCATTGTCTTCGGCATCGGAGCAACTATCGTGTGGCCCCCTATCGCCAACGCCATCAGCAACGCTTCTTCATTCATCGCAGCCTCGGGTGGTCTGGGCGTTTTCATTTACGGCTTCCTGAACCGCGTCCTCGTACCTCTCGGCATGCACCACTTTATGTGGATGCCGTTTGACTACTCCGCGATTGGCGGCACGGCGGTCGTCGCCGGCCAGAGTGTTTCCGGCGCAGCAAACATCTTCTATGCCGAGCTTCCCCATATCGCCGACGGATCCCTCACCACAGTCGACCCCTCTGTCCGCTTTGCCATGTTCGGCTTTGGCAAGGAATTCGTAACCCTCGGCACCGTGCTCGCAATGATTGCGACTTCCCGTCCGGAGAATCGAAAAGCCGTCGCAGCCATGCTGGTACCCATTTACATCACCGCCATGCTCTCCGGCATCACTGAGCCGCTCGACTTCATGATCCTGTTCGCGTCTCCGATTCTCTGGGTTGCCTACAGCCTGTTCTACGGACTGGGCGAAATGCTCCTGTTTGTCCTGGGAGTCCGCTTGCTTAACATGTACGGTGGCATCGAGCTGCTCACGCTCGGCCTGCCTTTGCCAATGGGCGTCACCAAGTTCCCGATTTACATCGTCTTGGGCATCGTGTTTGCCGCCGTTTCGTTCATCGTGCTGGCGATGGTGATCAAGAAACTCAACCTCATGACGCCCGGCCGTTCCGCAGAGTGGTCTGCAGAGGTCTCCGGAGACAACAATGCTCTCGAGTCCTCCGGAACTCCGGAAGTCGACGCAAAACAGCAGGAGATGGTGCGGAACATCATCAACGGCCTTGGCGGCAAGGACAATATCAACACCATGGGCTGCTGCATGACTCGTCTCCGTGTCGAAGTCAAAGATCCCAACAAGGTCAACGAAGAGACCATCAAGAAGGCTATCGACAAGGGCCTGTTTAAGAACGGCACCAATGTCCAAATTGTCGTGGGAACCAACGTGCACTCCGTCTACGACCTGCTGCGTCCCATCCTTAATCTGGAAGATTAACAGTCGCTTAATCGATAATCGATAAGCGATAAGCGAGGAGACCTCATGTTGACCAAAACGTTTCATTCAATCCGAGGCATGTTCGAACGCCTGCTCAACATGTACAAAGAAAAGTCGACAAGGGGTCTTCTCGTACTTATGGCTGCATTCGCATGTGGTTTTATCTGGCCGCTCCTGGGTCTACTCGCTGCGGTTTGGACCCGGCGTTCAGGAAGGCACGCGGACGCAGGCAGCATTGCAGGAATGGCGGCGGTCATCAACATCGCTACCTACTTCGTGCAGATAGTGACCAAGATTGTCTGCAGCTCAATTTGATTTGAAAGGCATGAACAACATGAACGGATACAAGATTGTCATCTGCGGCGGCGGCAGCACCTATACCGCTGGCATCGTCAAAGACCTGATCGACCAAAAGGATGAATTAGGAATACGCGAGCTTTGGCTCTATGACATCGACGAGGAGCGCCAAGACACAGTCGCCGTGGTGGTTAAAGCGGTTATCGATGACCTTGCTCCCGAGATCCCCTTGCATGTAACCGTCGACCCCAAAGAGGCGTTTACAGATGCGAACTTTGTTATGGCGCAGATGCGCGTGGGCGGGCTCAAGATGCGTATCCAGGATGAGCAAATCAGCCTGCGCCATGGCGTAGTCGGTCAAGAGACCTGCGGAGCAGGTGGCATGGCATATGGCATGAGAACCATCTTCCCCATGTGCGAGCTTGTCGATTTCTGCGAGGAGTATGCCTGCAAGGACTACTGGATCGTCAACTACTCCAACCCCGCTGCCATCGTAGCCAAGGCAATGCACAAGCTGCGTCCTAACGCTCGCATTCTTGACATCTGCGATATGCCAGTGGAGATTGAAGCCCGCATGGCAGAGATTTTAGGGTGCAAACTCAACGACATTGAGGTCGACTACTTTGGCCTCAATCACTTTGGATGGTTTACCAACGTACGTTGCAAGGGCGTCGATGTTACGGATAAGCTCAAAGAGCACGTGCGTAAATACGGTTATATTTCCGAAGCAAGCCTCAATGACGCCTTGGTGAAGGACCCAGATTGGGCCCACACCTTCAAGAATGCGGCAACGATTTCTACGCTATTCCAGGATTACCTCCCCAACACCTATTACCAGTATTACCTGTTGCCCGATGCCTGCGTGGAGTACATGGACATCAATAACACGCGTGGCATGCAGGTTGTAAACGGCCGCGAAAAGCGCATCTTCGATGCATCTGCGGCGCTTAAGCGTGGTGAAAAGGTAGATCTCACGCAGTTCTATGTAGGCGTCCACGGCAGGTTCATTGTCGATGTCGTCAAGTCTCTGGCAAAAGACCTGCGCCATCGCCAGCTGGTGATTGTACCCAACAATGGTGCAATCGAGAACCTCTCGGACGACGCGACAGTCGAGGTTCCGGCGTACATCACTGATCGAGGAGCCGAACCGATTCGCGTCGGGAAGATTCCCCGCTTCTATAAGGGCCTTATCGAACAGCAGGATGCCTGTGAAGGCCTTGTGGTCGAAGCCGTTATCGAAGGTTCCTACCAGAAGGCACTCGAAGCCTTCACCCTCAATCGCACGATTCCCTCAGCACGCGTGGCTAAGGAAGTCTTGGACGACATGATCGAGGCGAACAAGGGCTATTGGCCTGAGCTGAAGTAAAGGAACCGCCCAAATACCAAAAGCGCAAAAGATGGCCCCAAGGCAAAATTGCCTTGGGGCCATCTTTTATATGCCTAGATCTCAGCAAAACTCGTGAAGATGAACGAATCGGCCTCGCGTTTTACACGATAGTTCTCTTGATAGTCCTGATTGAATATAAGCGAATAAATAACCTGAAGCGTATACGTGAGCGAAATCAAAGAAGAGTAATTGGCCACCTTTCCAATCACGCGTTCTGATTTTGGAATGGGCAAGACAGTATCGCATTGCTTGGCGAGCACCGAATCAGAAAACGCCGTAATTAAACACGGCTTGACTCCGCGTTCGGAAAGAGTGGCAGCGTATTTGGAATAGTCATAGTGAATGCCGCTGTAGCTTAGGAATAAAAACAGATCGCCGGGCTTGCCGTTTTTAACATGCAGCGTCTGCAGGCCTCCGTCGTCTGCCATGGTGACATGACGATCGAGCTTAAGAAGATTGTTGCGAAAGATGCATCCCGCCAGGTAGCTTTCCCCTTTAGCAAAGATGTAAATTCGTGGGGCGCTAAGAACCGCCTTGGCGATTATGCTTAATTTGGCGCTATCGAGCTCGATTTTCGTTTGATCTATGATGCCCTTCAAGAGATTCGCAAGGTTACCCTCGATGGCCTCAATTGAATCGGTGCTGTCAAAAGGGCGATTGCGATCAACGGTGGCAGCCAGAAGATAGTCTCCGCTTATCTCCTGGATGAGCTGCATGATCAACTCTCGATAGCCGCTTAGGCCCAGTTTCTTGCAAAAGCGGATGATAGTCGCGTTCGAAGTGTAAGTCTCCTGTGCGAGCTTTGCCATAGTGAGGGTCTTAAGGTCGCTGGTATGATTGAGCAGATAGGTAGCAATAGCTCGGTCGGTTTCATTAAAAGACGCACTGTTACGCAGGCTATCAAGAATCATGGTCGCTCCGATCGCTTTAGTTTGCCACTTAATTATGTCATTATCAAAACGACGGGCAGCCCTTCATGCACTGACTTACGCCCTGCGATCTCTCTTCTGATATTCCGCATATAACGGCAACATAAATTGCGAGGAGCGTGTCGCTCAGTTCCTAGAGAACAAATGCGAAGAGGTTCGATTACCTGAGTTCACCGCCTGCCTTGAGGCAAAGAGACGGCCCCGGCCAAGCTCAATGCAGATTTGTGGCAGCATAGTGCTTGTCTGTCGGCATCCTACAACCTGTAATCCCTACTCCCCAGTTTCTGTGCTAGCTGGTTCAGGCAGGCGCCCTGTCTAAAATAAGCTGTTTAAAATTGATTTCGACCAAAATTCGACCAAGATTGAAAGACAAAAAAGAAAACAGCCCAAAGGAACAATGCCTCTGAGCTGCTAAAAGTCTTGGTCGCGGGGGCAGGATTTGAACCTACGACCTCCGGGTTATGAGCCCGGCGAGCTACCAGACTGCTCCACCCCGCAATGTCTGGGCGCCTCATGTGCGCAAGAAAGAATATTACGCGGGAGTTCGGTAAACGGCAAGGAAAATCTCGTAGAGCATAATTCCTTCATATTTAAACTCCTCAGCCCATATCACCGTCAACGAATCGCAGTCGAGCGCCGTCGGCGGCGCGTATACAATGGTGCGCGTCCTTTTACGCCGACACCTGGAGTAGACATGCTGCTCGCTATCGATATGGGAAACACGCAGACGGCCATGGGCCTGTTTGACGGAGACGAGCTGGTGCAGTCGTGGCGCATGCCCACCGACCGCTCCTATACCGCCGACGAGATCCACGTGCGCCTGATGGGCTTCTTTAAGATGTACGACCTCTCGCTCGGCGCGGTCGACGCGATCGCCTTTGCCGGCGTGGTGCCACAGCTCTCGCGCGAGTGGCACGCCGTGGCCGACCGCATCGCGGCAGACGCCATCGTCATCGGCCCGCAGACGGCCACCGTGACCAAACTGCGGGCGGCGCGCCCCCAAGCCGTTGGTGCCGACCGCATCGCCAACGCCGTCGCTGCCGAGACCTTCTACGGCGCCCCGGCGATCGTGGTGGACTTTGGCACCGCAACCAATATCGACGTCATCGACGAGGATGGCTATTACATTGGTGGAGCGATTGCGCCGGGCATCCGCATTTCGATGGACGCGCTCGCCGCCCGAGCCGCCAAGCTCGCCAGCGTTCCGCTTGAGGCACCCGAGCACGCCATCGGCCGCGATACCGAGGAGTGCATCAAAGTCGGCGCCGTAACGGGCGCCGCCGCCATGGCCGAGGGCCTGGTCGCGCGCATGAAGCGCGAGCTGGGGCGCGAGGACGCCACCGTTATCGCCACGGGCGGCCTCGCCAGCATCGTCGCCGATTCAACCGACGCCTTCGACGTGGTCGATGGACAGCTCACCATCAAGGGTATCTGCGAGGTCTACCGCCGCATGCAGAAGCTGGCGTAGGACAGGGGCTTAAGTCGAGCGCAAGCGGCGAACTAGGCAACGCATCGGTCCTATTCCTCAAAATCGAAATCTTTTCGATTTTGAGGAATAGGACCTTTTGCTAAGCCTCGCCGCACAACCACCTCGCCAGGTCCACGATCTGCACCCCATTGCGGTCCGTAGCCTCGTGATGCGTGCGGGCGAGAATCATCTTGGGGTACGCATCGCCAATGCTCAGCAGTGGTGAAATCTCGCGTTCAAATGTCTTATCCGAGCTGATGTCGTCGCTCACCTGAATATAGAGCTTCTCGCTCCGTTTGATTGCTACAAAGTCTATTTCCTTTTTATAGAGCACGCCGACGTATACCTCGTATCCGCGGCGCAGCAGCTCGACTGCCACCATGTTCTCGTATACGCGTCCCCAATCCATATCACGTGTACCAAGAAGCGCATATTTAAACGCATGGTCCGCCAGATAGTACTTCTCGCCGCTCTTAAGGTATTTTTTACCGCGAATGTCGAACCGGCGAACTTTATAGAAGGCAAACGCATCACACAGGTACCCCATGTACGCACCGACCGTTTTGTTCGTTATCTTTAGCCCATCTGCGTTCAAAACATCCGTAATGTTGCGTGCCGACGTTATGTTGGAGACGTTGTCCATCATGTAATCGGCAATGCGCAGCAGTGCCGATTCGTTTCTCACGTTATGCCGCTGCACGATATCCCTCACGATGAGCGTTTTGAAGACATTGGAGAGATATTGGTAGCGCTGCTCCTGCAGTGGATAAGGGTAAGAGCCGGACATACCACCGGTTCTCGCGTACTCATCGAAGTCGCGATCGACCTCGCCCTCGTCACTATAGAAGCGATACTCCTCAAACGAGAATGGGAAAACCTCGATCTCGAACGTGCGCCCCGTAAAGAGCGTCGACAGATCGCTCGACAGCAAAAAGGCGTTCGATCCGGTGATGAAGATGTCGTACTGCTCGGATGCATGGAGGCTGTTGATCGCGCGTTCAAAGCCGTCGCACATCTGAACCTCATCGATAAGCAGGAAGTTTTGCTTGCCGGACACTCGATGCTCTTTCACATAGGCGAGCAGCGCGTGATACTCGAGCAGGTTCTCGAACTCATCGAGGTTGTAGTTGATATGGATGACATTCGAATTGGACAGATGTGCCTCCACGTAATCGCGGAGGGCCTCGAGCAATTTTGACTTACCACTACGGCGAATGCCCGTTATGACCTTGATGTCCGGTACGCCAATAAGGCTCGTCAACGTGTCCATATATGACGTTCTATTGATGAGTTTCATTGGTGCCTCCCTGCGGTCTTCTATCGCTATTCCTCAAAAACGAAAATTATTCAGTTTTGAGGAATAGACTCTGCAACGAATATACCTCGTTAAAGGCCGAGCTGGCTTAATTCTATTCCTCAAAATCGAAAGATTTTCAGTTTTGAGGAATAGGGTGCTGACAACCCATTCCCCAGACAAGCAAGACCCTCCCCGGCACAGCCGAGAAGGGTCTTGTTGTCATCGTTATCTTTGAGTGCGGGCGCCGCGCGCTACAGCCCGCGAATGCGCACGGCCTCGGGCGGAAACTCTTGCTCGCCGGCGTCAGTCTTAATGGTCGCGCGACCCCAGATGTCCAGGCCCGCAAACACGCCGACCGCGAGCGGCAGGCCGTTGGGCGACACCGCCGCGACCTGACGACCCAGCAGCGGCACCATATCGAAATACTCGCCCAGCACCGGGGCCAGCGGGCCGGCAGCGCCCTGTGGTGTGTTGGCGGCAACCGCCCAGGCGTCAACGCGAGCGAGCACCGCCGCGGCCAATGCCTCGACCAGTACCTCGTCGCCCATATCCACGCCGAGCTCGCTCAGTGCCGAACGCTCAATATCCACCGTCACCGCGGCAAACATGCCCGCGGCACCGGCACCGCCGTTGACGGCGACGCGCGCGAGCGACGTCTCAAACGCAGGCGCGCCGCACACGATGTCACTCGGCCACTGGATGCCCACCTTGCCGGCAAGCCCCAGGGCCGGCGTTGCGGCCGTGCCCGCGAGCGCGTCCATCATGCCCATTGCGGCCACAAACGGCAGACCGTGGAAGGCGTGCATGTTCACATCGGGGCGCAGGACCAGCGAAAACGTCAACGACGCCTCGCCCGCGCTCCACGCGCACCGGCCCGCGGACGCACCCTCGCGGCCCGCGTCACGCGCCGCGTCGAGCTCGGTACCGGCGGCAACAGCATTCATCTCGATCATCTACATACGCCCCAATTCGCCCACGATATGGCCCACGCGATCCTCGGGCTCCTTGACCTCAACGCCGTTGTAGCGGAAGAACCGAGCCGGGTCGTGCATCAGGTCCTCGAGTGGCACCAGCACAAAGTCGCGCTCGCCGATCAGCGGATGCGGCAGGCGCAGCTTCTTGCCGCCGTGGGTCTCGCCGTCCATCCACAGCAGGTCCAGGTCGATGGTGCGCGGGCCGTTTGCCTTGGCCTTCTTGGAACGGTCGCGGCCCAGCTCGAGCTCGATCTTCTGCAGCTCGTCGAGCAGCACCAGCGGCGCCAGCTCGGTTTTGATCTCGATAACGGCGTTGGCAAACGCGTCCTGGCGCGTCTCGTAGGCCGGCTCGCTCTCGTAGATGCGCGAGGAGTTGGACACGCAGGTGAGCGGGATCTCGGCAATCATGTCGCGGGCGGCGCGGATGTTGTCGCAGCGATGCCCCAGGTTGGAACCCACGGCCACAAACGCGCGACGTGGCTGCGGCTTGGCGACAGCCCAGTAACCGTTCAGGAACTGCGCGAAACCGGTGACGTCGTGCACGCGCACGATGTTGGCACCGGCCTGGATGGCGCCCAGGCACACGCCAAACGTGGCGGCATCGCGCGCGGCGGCCTCGGTCACGCCCGAGACGGCGCCCACAAAACGCTTGCGCGACACGGCGCACATGAGCGGATAGCCCAGCGACGCCATCTTGGCGGTCTCGCGCTGGATGACGACATCCTCGTTGGCCGTCTTGCCAAAGCCCGGACCGGGATCGATGCAGATGCGGTCGCGCGACACGCCGGCATGGATGAGCGTGCGGGCCTGATCGGACAGGAAGCCCATGACGCGGCGCATGATGGGCGCCGAATCGGGCAGGGTAAAGCGGCGGAGCTGCGAGGTGGGCACATAGGCTTCCTCACGGCGGGCACTGCGGCGCATCATGGCGGCCAGGTGGTCGCTGGGCTCTGGTGCGGCTTCGGTAGCTGCGGGCACGGTCTCGGGCGCAGCGGCGGCAGGGGCAGTCTGCTCGGCAGTCGGCGTCTCTGGCTCGTCAACAGGCTCGGGCGCGGGCTCCGATTCGCCAAACGGCAGCGCGGGCTGCACCACGCCACCCGGGAGCTTTGCCTCGGGCTTAGGGTCGCCCAACAACTTGCCGCGACGGCGACGAGCGGGCTTCTCAGCCTCGCGCGCAGCCTCGGCGGCCGCCTCGCGCGCCTTCTCGGCAACAAACGCCGCGGCCGAAGTATCGAGCTGCACCGTCGCGTGCGTACGAGCGGGTGCGGCGACCTCGCCGGCGTGCATTACGATGACGCCGCAGGTGCTCGTCTTAACGAACTCGACCATCTTGGGGTCGGTGAAGCCCGTCACATCGTTGACAATCGAAGCACCGCAGCGCACCGCCGCCTTGGCAACCGCCACATGACGCGTATCGATCGAGACGATAGCGCCCTCTTTGGCGAGCGCGCGCACGACGGGTAGCACGCGACGCGCCTCCTCGTCGGGGTTGACCGGGGTAAAGCCGGGACGCGTGGACTCGCCGCCCACGTCGATGATGTCGGCGCCGGCATCGAGCATCGCCAGGCCGTACTCGATGGCGGCATCCGGGTCGAAGTGCTCCCCACCGTCGCTAAACGAATCGGGCGTCACATTGAGGACGCCCATGATGCGCGGACGATCAAAGCTGAGCTCGTACTTTCCGCACCGCCATGTCTTGCTGTCGTTCGCCATGAACATCCTCCTAAAATGCCCACGCCGCCGCGCTCGGGCGCTGACGGCGGGGTCGCTTTGCAATCAGTCTTTCTATTGTATCCGCGCGCGCGGACTAGAACGCAAACGCGGCCGCGATGTCGCAAGAAATCAGCAGGTCGGCATTTGCATCCTGATCGGTGGGCGCCAAATTGCAAATGGCCAGCGTATCGCCATTAAAGTAACGCGTGAGGCCCGCCGCCGGATACACTACGAGCGAGGTTCCGCCCACGACGAGGGCGTCGGCTGCGGCGATGGCAGCAACGGCGCCGGTAAGCACACGCTCATCGAGCGGCTCTTCGTAGAGGACCACATCGGGCTTGATGCGACCGCCGCACGCAGGACACACGGGCACGCCCACGGCATCCTCGTGCTCGCGCGCGCAAATCCATTCGGCGCTGTAGACCGCGCCGCACGTCTGGCAGATATTGCGGTGGACCGAGCCGTGCAGCTCAAACACGCGCCGTGAACCGGCCACCTGATGCAGGCCATCGATGTTTTGCGTCACCACGGCGTCGAGCTTGCCGGCACGCTCCAGCTCGGCCAGCTTGGTGTGGCAGCAGTTGGGCTTGGCGCCAAGCGCGATCATCTTGGTGCGGTAAAAGTCGAAGAACTCCGCCGGATGTGTCTCGTAAAAGCTGTGCGAGAGCATAGTCTCGGGCGGATAGGAAAACCGCTGGTGATACAGACCGTCCACGCTGCGGAAATCGGGAATGCCGCTTGCCGTGGAAACACCCGCGCCGCCAAAGAAGACCACGTGACTATGGGTTTCGAACAGCTCCGCCAGCGCGGCAGAGGCCTGTTTGGGATCCGATATTGCCTGCGTCATATATGTCCTCCGTCCGTGTCTCCGGGACGGCGGCGTTCGCACTATCACTCGCGGACTCCGCCCCGCTCTAGTTGCGTTAATCTTAAGCCTGCCAACCCCGTCGAAAGGACACCATGCCTCAGACTTACACCTTTGCCTCGTGGAACGTTAACGGCCTGCGCGCCGTGCTCAAAAAGGACCCGAGCTTTACCCAGATCGCACAGGAACTCGATGTCGATGTCCTAGCGCTGCAGGAGACCAAGCTGCAGGAGGGCCAGGTCGATATCGACCTGCCCGGCTATCACCAAACCTGGAGCTACGCCGAGCGCAAGGGCTACTCGGGCACCGCGGTCTTTAGCCGCCAGGAACCGCTGCGCGTGCTGCGCGCCGATGCACTGCTGCCCTACGCCGGCAAGGGTGGGGCTGCCGAGCTCGTCGCCCAAGCCGCAACCGAGGGCCGCGTCTGCGCGCTCGAGTTCGACAAGTTTTGGTTTGTGGACGTCTATACGCCCAACGCCCAAAATGAGCTCGCGCGCATCGACGTGCGCATGGCTTGGGACGATGCCTACCGCGGCTTTTTGGCAGGCCTCGAGCGCGAGACCGGAAAGCCCGTGGTGACCTGCGGCGACTTTAACGTGGCACACGAGGAGATCGATCTTAAGAACCCCAAGTCCAACCGCGGCAACGCAGGCTTTTCGGACGAGGAGCGCGGCAAGTTTACCGAGCTGCTCGACGCCGGTTTTACCGACACCTGGCGCGCGGCCAATCCGGACGTCGAGGGCGTCTACAGCTGGTGGAGCTACCGCTTTAATGCCCGCAAGAACAACGCAGGCTGGCGCATCGACTACTTCCTGGTAAGCAACGCAATCGCCGGCAATGTGCGCGACGCCGGCATCCGCGGCGACATCTTTGGCAGCGACCACTGCCCCGTCACCCTCACCCTAGAGCTCTAGCCCCAACTGATCTCCTGGGGACGGAGGAAAAGGAATCATTTTCACTTCGCGAGATCATCCACGCAGCTCGCTTGCCACGAAACTGGCCCATCTACTACGTTTAAGCCACTACCCTCAACCACAGTGAACAACGCAGAAAGAAAACCGCAGGTAGAAAGCCTACGGTTTTTCATAAAACACGGTTGAGGTTGGGGGTGTCGGGCCAAACGTAGTAGATAGACCGATTTCGTGGCGGGCGGGTTCAGCTGATTCCCTGGGAACGTCTGGAGGCGAAAGAAAACGGATCAATTTGGCTCTCCGAGGGCCACGATGCCCGTCGTATCAGCCGGCTATTTCAAAACTATGCCGGTTTACGGGGCTGAATCGCGAACCCCCAACCATACGCAATTCCGAAATAATAAAACCGCAGGTAAACGGCTTGCTCTATTTCAAAAATAGCCGGCATGGTCTGCTTGTGCCAATCTGGCCCCGTAAACCGGCATAGTTTTAAAATGGCACTTCGGCAGTATTGATTCCCGCCCCGGCGCAACCAGCCCTACAGTCCGTACTTCACGACGACTCGGTTGATGCGGCGACACCAAGGCTTGTACAGGGCGACCAAAAACACGCAGGTCGCAAGGCCGTGCGTGATATCGAACGGCACCGCCGTGGCAAGACGCGCCATGGCACCCGCCCAAGTAAGCGGCTGTACAAAACCAATGATGTCATACGCGTTGATCACGACGCCATAGAGCAGGCCCGACGCAAAGCCGTACGCCAGCAGTGCTGGCATGCGCACGGTGCCGTCGGCGCGGTCGAACGCACCCGCATGCGCCAGCGCGCCGCCAACATAGCCAACCAGGCCCCAGGCATACATCTGCCACGGCGTCCACATGCCCTGTCCAAAAAAGAAATTGCTGGTCAGCGCCGCCAACGCGCCAACCATAAAACCATTGCGGCGACCAAGCGTCGCCCCCGCGATAATGGCGATGGCACTCACCGGTTTAAAGTCGGGAATGGGGCCAAACAAGATGCGCCCCGCCGCGGCCAACGCCGCCAGAACCAGCGTTGGCATAATCTGGCGCAGGCCCGGTCGCGACGCCTCGTAGCCTGCAAAGAACAGCGCAAGCACCAGCGCCACCACGACAAGCATGGCGAGTGCCGCCTGCTCAACGCCCGCCAGCAACGCCGCAGCCATCACGGCTGGCACCGCCAGCAGCAGCGGGATCTCCAGTTTTGCGAGCAGGCGCGCGACGCGATAATCCGTCATCCCATCACGCCCTATAAAACACGTTGTCGGCAAAGAAGTCGGCCGGCGGCTCCATGCAGGCAATCTCACCGTCAAACATCATGGCAATGTCATCGGCAACCTGCTCGGCAAAGTCCAGGTCGTGCGTCGCCATGACGACGGTGCCGCCAGCCTGCGCATGGTCGCGCAGGGCGCGGGCGATGATGCGGCGGCTGGCCAGGTCCAAACCCTTGGTGGGCTCATCGAGCAATAGCAGTTCGGGGCCGATTAGCAGCAGTTTTGCCAATGCAAGCAGTTGACGCTGCCCGCCCGAAAGATCGTAGGGGTGGCGCCCATCCAGACCCGACAGCCCCAAGCTCGCCGCACGCTCCCGCGCCAAGTTCTCGTCATATCCGCAGGTCGAGGCCCATTCCATCAGCTCATCGTGAACCGTCTCGGCAACCAGCAATGCTTTGGGGTTCTGAGGCAGCAGCGCCGCCGAGGCCGCTCCGCGCACCATGCGGCCGCGCTGCAGCTTGGCGGTCTTCGCCAGCACCGAGAGCATCGTCGACTTACCGCATCCGATGCCGCCCACGACCGCATGCACCGCACCGGCCGAAAACGCCACGTCGAGCCCGCGCAGCACCCAACCGCCCGCGCGATCGTAGCGAAACCAGCTCCCTGCCAGGGTGGTAGCCGACCCGCCGTGCATTTTTTGGAGTATTCTGCTCCCATCCGTGCACGGGAAGGCTTCCGAGCCGTTCTCGAGCGACGTTTGCGCCACAAATTCGGACGATTTGTCCAATTCCGAACTTTTTTTCGCGCTCGATACGTCCCCGGGCGGCTCCAGAGAGCCCAAATTGTCCTCACGCCTGCTGAATACTCCGTTTTTTGCACATCGGACGGCACCCCACCCCAACATGTCGTCGGAAAACAACGATTCTCGGCGTCCCAAAGAAGCCATATCCGCCACCTCGCGCACGCGACCGTCCTCAATCCGGTACGCACACGTCGCATACTCGAGCATTGGACGCGGTTGATGCGTAGCCACAACAACCGTGCAGCCCAACTCACGGTTCACGCGAAACAGCGCGTGCAGAAAATTCTTCTCGGCAACGGGATCGAGCTGAGACGTGGGCTCGTCGAGCAGCAGCACGCGCGGGCGCAGCGCCAGAACGGCCGCCAACGACAGCAACTGTTTGCGACCACCCGAAAGCGTGTCAGTATCGCGGTGAAGCCAATCTTCCAGCCCAAAGAAATAGCTGGTCTCAGCTACGCGACGGCGCATCTCATCACGTGCTAGCCCCAAGTTTTCCAGGCCAAACGCCATCTCGTGCCACACGGTTTCGCACACGATCTGGTTCTCGGGATCCTGAAACACGTAGCCCACGCACTCCGCCGATGCCCGCACGTCCATGTCGGCAACGTTCTCGCCCAGCACGCGCGCATCGCCAGTGCGCTCACCCGCCGGAGCGATCTCGGGCTTGAGCAGCGACAGCAGCGTCGACTTACCCGATCCGGTACCGCCAACAAGCAGCGCAAATGCACCTTGGGGAACACGCCAATCAAGCCCCTCGAGCACCGGTGCCTCGGCCCCGAGATAGGCAAAACTAAGGCCCTGCACCTCAATCGCCGGAATATCCGGGCCGCACGCCGCGCCCGACACCGGGCCCCTATCCAACCGAGCCATCAGCCAAACCTCTTCTCATCAATCGCGTGCGACGCGCAAGGCAGCATCATCCAGGCAGCGTACACGACATAGCCCCGCCACGGCGCCGGCACCGAGAGCTGCGGATAAAACGAATACTGCGTTGTCGCGGTCCATGCCACCGCCACCGCGGCGGCACCAAACACCGCAAGCCCAGCCAGCGCGGCAACGTCGCTGCGCCCCAGTCGATACCGCGCATACGTCGTACGACGCGTCGCGGCACCCCACCCGCGCGAGCGCATCGCGTCCGCGCGCTCCAGCGAATCTTCCATGCCCCAGCCCATCAACACACGCGATGCCCGCAAACGCGAACGCACGGGGTCGGCCGGCGCGCTGCCCGGCACATCAATCGCATCCTGCACCGCCAGCACCGTACGACCGCGGCGCAAAAACTGCGGGATAAGCCTCATGCACATCGAGATCATGAGCGCAATCACCGGCGCGGCATTGCCCAGCAGCGCGAGTACCTTGTCGTATTCGAGCATCGATGCCGCCGCCTCAAACCACAACACGCTCGCCACAAACAGCCCGCCCATGCACAGGCCGTATACCATGCTCTCCAGATACACCGCGCGCATGCCAATACGGAACAGCTCCGTCGAACCCGAGGCGCTAAACAGCGGATTGAGCAGCGCGACGATCAAAATCACCGGCAGCTGCCAGCGGAGCGCGCCCAGCGTGCGGGCAGCCCCACGCGTCGCAAATCCATACGCCAGCCCGCCTGCGAGCGACAGCGCGATCAGTACCGGCTGCATCGAGAACATAGTGAGCCCCAGCGTCAGCACTATATAGAGTGCCGGCACAGCCGGATGCGACATCGAGAATGCCGCGACGGGCCCGCCGCCAAACTCCTCTCGTATGTTATCCACGGGCACCCCCGTTCCCTCGCTCAAACAACAGCTCCGCAGCACCGCCAACGCCGCACGCACGCAGTGCAAACGCCACGCCGGCGGCGCAAGCCTCAACCGCCGCAAACCAATCGTTACGCGCTCGTCATATGCCTGCGGTATCATATTGCGCCGTGTATCGTTTCCAAACACACGTCTCTATAACGTAACAGGAGATCACATGGACGCAACCGCAATTATCCTCGCTGCCGGCGAGGGCACCCGCATGAAGTCGAACCACTGCAAGGTTTCGCACAAGATCCTGGGTAAGCCCATGGTCCAGTGGATCGTCGACGCCACCATCAAGGCCGGCTGCAGCCGCGTCGTGGTCGTCATCGGCAGCCACGCCGATGAGATGCGCGCCCTCATCGACGGCGCCTACGCCAGCAGCGCCACCAAGGTCGAGTGCGTCGAGCAGACCGAGCGCCTGGGCACCGGCCACGCCGTAAAGGTCGCGCTCGAGGCCTGCGGCATCACGCAAGGCCCGGTCGTCGTGCTCAACGGCGACCTGCCGCTCATCACCGCCGACACCGTCGCCAAGTTCGCGCAGACCGTCGCTACCGGCGAGCTCGCCTGCACCGTCATGACCATGACCCCGCCCGATCCCTTCGGCTACGGCCGCATCAAGCTGGGCGCCGACGGCCAGATCGAGCGCATCATCGAGCAGAAGGACTGCACGCCCGAGCAGGCCGCCACGCTGCTCGAGTGCAACGCCGGCTGCTACGCCTTCGACGGCGCACAGCTCGCCGCCCACATCAACGAGATCGGCAACGACAACGCGCAATCCGAGTACTACCTGCCCGACATGCTCGAGATCCTCAAAGGCCACGGCCAGGCTGTCTCCATCTTCCACTGCGACGACTACCGCGACGGCCTGGGCGTCAACAGCCGCATCCAGCTCGCACAGCTCACCGCCATCGCGCGCGACCGCATCAACGAGCACTGGATGGCCGAGGGCGTTACCTTCATCGACCCCACGCAGGCCTGGATCGGCCCCGATGCCGTTATCGGCCGCGATACCGTCGTGTGGCCGCAGACGCACCTGATCGGCCACGTCACCGTGGGCGAGGAGTGCCAGCTCGGTCCCAACAGCCGCCTCACCGACACCACCGTCGGCAGCGGCTGCGTCATCGACGAGACCATCGCCATCGAGGCCGTCATCGAGAACGGCGTCGATTGCGGCCCGCGCGCCTACCTGCGCCCGGGCACCCACATGCTCGACGGCTCCAAGGCCGGCACGCACGTGGAGATCAAGAAGTCCACGATCGGCGAGGGCTCAAAGGTACCGCACCTGTCCTACATCGGCGACACCACCATGGGCTCCGGCGTCAACGTGGGCGCGGGCTCCATCACCTGCAACTACGATGGCGTGCACAAGCACAAGACCGTCATCGGCAAGGACGCCTTCATTGGCTCCGACACCATGATGGTCGCGCCCGCCCAGATCGGCGACGGCGCGCTCGTGGCCGCTGGCTCCGTCATCACCGAGCCGGTCCCGGCAGACGCGCTCGGTCTGGGCCGCGCCCGTCAGGTAAATATTGAGGGCTGGGCCGCCGATTATCGCCGTCGTCTGCACGAGGACGACGAGGTATAACGTTTTACCAAGCACAAAAGGAGCTGCTCCATGGGGGCGGCTCCTTTTTCTATCGTGACCTGCGCAACCGGATGAGTGGTCGGTTCGTGTCCGTTGGCGGTAAAGACGTTATCAGGACCCGATAAACCCCGCCGCGCGGTTACAATGCAACAAGGCATCTATATGGCATTCGATGTATAAAGGAGAAGGGTAATGCCGATTAATGATCCCGAGAAGTCGGAGAATATGCGCAAGTCCATCCGCGTGTATTCCGGTTCCTCCAACCGTCCCCTCGCTCAGAAGATTGCTGAGTACCTTGGGGTCGAGCTTTCGGGCCTTACGCTAAAGCAGTTCGCCAATGGTGAGATTTACGCCCGCTACGACGAGACCGTCCGCGGCGCCGACGTCTTCCTGATTCAGTCCGTGGCCGGCGGCAACGTCAACGACATGCTCATGGAGCTGCTCATCGCCACCGACGCTGCCAAGCGCGCATCCGCCCGCTCCATCACCGCCGTTATCACCCACTACGGCTATGCCCGCCAGGACCGCAAGGCCGGCCCGCGCGAGCCCATCACTGCCCGCCTCGTCGCCAACCTGCTCGAGCGCGCCGGCGTCAACCGCATCATCACCCTCGACCTGCACCAGGGTCAGATCCAGGGCTTCTTTGATATCCCGGTTAACCACCTGTCCGCACTGCCGCTGTTTGGCCAGTACTACAACGACATGCACTTCGACACCGACAACCTGGTTGTCGTCTCCCCCGACGTGGGTCGCGCCAAGGCCGCCAAGAAGCTGTCCGACATGCTCGGCTGCGACCTGGCCATCGCCCACAAGGGCCGTCCGCGCCACAACGCCGCCGAGGTCATGGGCATCATCGGTGACATCAAGGGCAAGACCTGCATCATTAACGACGACATGATCGACACCGCTGGCACCCTGTGCGCCAACGTCAAGGAGCTCAAGGCTATGGGCGCCGGCGACATCTACGTCTGCGCCACCCACGGCATCTTCTCCGGTCCGGCCATCGAGCGTCTGAACGACGCCCCCATCGTCGAGTGCGTCGTCACCGACGCCATCCCCGTCGAGGTCGGCGGCAAAATCAAGACCATCTCGGTCGCCGAGGAGTTCGCTCAGGCCATCTCCGCCGTTTACCACGAGGAGCCCGTCTCCACGCTCGTCGGCGGCGACTTCGCGCTGTAGTCCAACGCGTATCGCATCATCTTTGATGTTTTTAAAGGGTCGGAAGCTCGCTTCCGACCCTTTTTCTATTCCTCGCCAATCCGCCCTGGACAGTTAGTTCAGATACGTATTTTTTAAAGCTCCAAAGGTCCGTTCGGAGCCTTCTGAGCTCCCCGGCGGATGCCATGCCGCCCGAAGCTCATCGTTTTCGAGTACAACCGCCGCATATATTATCTTCAAATCGCCCTCGAAGGCCCTTAGAAACACCTCGAACGCCCGCCGCCTTATACGTATCTGAACTAACTGTCCAGTAGCCATCGTCAACCTTCTCGGCAGAGCTCAATTTCCTGCAATCCCCTCAACCGATTCCACCGATTTCCTAACACCCGGCCGTTCATGGCGCCCAGCACCCCGCTGAGCGAAAAGAACGGTATGGCGGTCGCATTCTGCCGCCAACTTAGTACGTTATAGCTATGACGACCGTGATTTCACATTTCTCCGCCCTCCGCGCAATTCGTCGCGCACGACGGGCGTACTCTGCCCTACCCTGGAGCTCCATTGATAGTGAACAGCAAGCACAGGCCTTGGCTAGCTGCATTCCCAATAATGACGCGATAGACTTTGGCGCACTTTCGATACTCGACGCCTGGAATGAAGATGATTCCGAGCTGCTCGATCTTCTCGTTTCAAACGAAGGCAACCGACGCCCCGACAAGCGACTTCTTCAGCATATTCTCTCCGCTCCGCTTCCTGAAGGTGCAATTATGCACGTCGAGGCCGACATCTACGCAACGTCTCCTGCCATGACAGCCATGCTTTGTTCTAAAAATGAATCAGTCGCCAAAACCTTGATGCTTCTCATGGAACTGGTCGGAACTTACTCCCTTCCTCCCGGGGCAACATACCCCATTGCCCATGACGACATCTGGCCCAAGGGCGATGGCTACGAAGCGACGGGCGATCTTGATTGCCTGGGCAACCAGTCAGCGGCCGAACAACAGAACGAAACCCGCTATGAACAGGCGCACTACAAATGCGATCCCGCCACGACCATCGAAGAGCTCGAGGCGGTCGCACGGTTCGCCAAAAGTAGCTCATACGCCTCGTTTCGCACGGCAGTCAAACTCGCCCGGGCTGGATCCGCATCCCCAGCCGAATCCCTAATGTTTGCCGTTCTCGGAGCGCCCATGCGCTTTGGCGGATTCGGATGTTGCAGCCTGCCCATGGGAGGCCTGCTACTCAACCATCGAATCGACTTCGATACTCTTGCGGTCAACATGTCCTCGGGCATCCCCTATGCCATCTGCGACCTATATTGCCCGGCAGCCGGAGTCGACAACGAATACAACGGAATTGGGCATGAGCTTCAAAACGCTCGCATCCACGATGGCAATCGAAATAATGGCCTCAAGGCCATGGGCATCCACGTCCTGGTTATCAATCGCGACCAAATGAAAGACCTTGTTGCACTCGAAGCCTTCGCCCAAACGATGCATCGACTCACAGGAGTCCGATTCCGGTACCGTATCAAGGGCTATCGCAAGCGTCAGGCCGCTTGGCTCAACGCTCTGCGGGCCGGAACCGGCCTCGCGCCGGTCTAAACGGCGAATCACCCGTGCGCCGTCGAGCAGGGCTGGGCAGTTAGTTCAAATACGTATAAATGGACGCATTGAATTAGACTGTTTTGCAGCTATCTCTATACCATTCGCCCTATTTGAAGGCAGGGTAGACTTCAAAACAGCGCCATATGGACTAACTAAAGCTCCAAAACAACGTATCGGCATTGAATTGAGTAATTCGAGTCCTCAGAACTTATACGTATCTGAACTAACTGTCCACCTCGGATTTCGACGTCCGTCCAAACGCCCCCAAACGCCCTCAATTACCCTCCATTTGACAGCGGCAACAGGGTCGCTCACCATAGCAGGCGACAAATCAACGAAAGGATGAACATGGCAGCTGCACAGCCGCTTAAGATTCGCATGGTTGCCGGACTTGGCAACCCGGGTGAGGAATATGCCGAGACCCGCCACAACGCCGGCTTTAAGGCGATCGACGAGCTGGCCCGTCAGGCCGGCGTCACGTACTGGAAAAACCAGGCAGGCGCCGAGGTCGCGCTCATCAACATCAACGATCCCGAGGAAGAGGGAGGTAAGCGCCAGATTGTACTGGTCAAGCCGCAGTCGTACATGAATACCTCGGGCGGCCCCATCTCCAAGCTCTGCCGCGAGTACAAGATCAAGGCCGAGGAGCTGCTCGTCATCCACGACGAGCTCGATATTCCCGCCGGCGACGTGCGTGTTAAGGTGGGCGGCGGCCATGCTGGCCACAACGGTCTGCGCTCCATCATCGACAAGATGGGCAGCCGCGACTTCAGCCGCATCCGCACCGGCATCGGCAACCCTCCCGGCAAGATGGCCGTCGCCGACTACGTGCTTAAGCAGCTGCGCGCCCGCGAGGCCGAGGATTTCCAGGACACCTGTGCCCGCGCCGCAGATGCCGCCGGTCTGGCCATCGTCCACGGCGTAATCTACGCCCGCGACCACGTCAACGGTGCCGCCTCCGCCAACGGCAAGCACTAAAACCTACTATTTAGGGACAGGTTTATTTTGGCGGGTTTTATCTACGAAAACGCCCCGGTGGCCACATTGAAATAAACCCCGCACTGCCATACACACATAGCGCCCCAAAGGGGGCCGGCCTCATCACAACCTGAGGCCGGCCCCCTTTGACGTTTGCCCAGATAAAACCGACCAAAATAAACCTGTCCCTTTTTG
Organism: uncultured bacterium; assembly: GCA_905215445.1. Classification (GTDB taxonomy): domain Bacteria; phylum Actinomycetota; class Coriobacteriia; order Coriobacteriales; family Coriobacteriaceae; genus Collinsella. The sequence goes on from CAJMPZ010000001.1 coordinate 21,014, forward strand.
GCAGGTCACTTTTCCCAACCGCCGAAGACACACGTAAACAGCATGTCCATGAGGGTATAATTTGCACCGTATGTCTGCACAACGCCTGTGCGCGTACGGTTTTACTCGGGCTACCGTCCATTTCCGTGGAGGCACGGTTCGGCGGCCCTAACAAGAGAGGGGTTCTATGTATAAGATCCTGGAGAAGACGCAGTTCTCGGAGAAGGTGTTCAAGTTCCGCATCGAGGCGCCCGCTATCGCCAAGCATGCGCACGCTGGACAGTTCCTCATGGTTCGCGCCAACGAGACGGGCGAGCGCGTCCCGTTTACCCTAGCCGGCTGGAACGGTGACGAGGGCTGGGTCGAGTTCATCTTCATGGTGATCGGCAAGACCACCGAGATGCTTTCCACCTACGAGGCCGGCGAGTCGCTGCGCGACGTCGTGGGCCCGCTGGGCGTTCCCACCGAGATGGCCGAGGGCCCCTGCGCCGTCATTGGCGGCGGCGTCGGCCTGGCAATTGCCTTCCCGGTCGCCAAGCACCTGGTCGAGACCGGTCACGAGGTCCACGCCATCATGGGCGCCCGCACCAAGGACCTCCTGCTCATGGAGGACCAGTTCCGCGAGCTCCTCGACGAGGACCACATCCACATCACCACCGACGACGGCTCCTACGGCGAGCAGGGCGTTGTCACCGCTCCGCTGGAGCGCCTGCTGCAGGACAAGGCCGTGAGCCAGGTCTTCTGCGTCGGCCCCGTTCCGATGATGAAGTTCTCGACCCTCACCGCCCAGAAGTACGACACCCCCATCACCGCGTCGCTCAACCCCATCATGGTTGACGGCACCGGCATGTGCGGCTGCTGCCGCGTCGAGGTGGGCGGCGTGACCAAGTTCGCTTGCGTCGACGGCCCCGACTTCGATGCCACCCTGGTCGACTGGGATGACCTTCGTGCCCGCCAGGCCGCTTACCGTTCCGAAGAGGGCGCGTCCCTCAAGGCCTATGAGGAAAAGAGCTGCGCATGCCACTAGTTAACGGTCGTTTCGTTGCCGATATGAAGTCGCCCCGCACCCCCGATAACGAGGAGCCGGCTGCCGAGCGCGCCTGCGACTTCCGCCCCGTCGACAAGGGCTTCACCGAGGAGATGGCGCTGGCCGAGGCCGAGCGCTGCCTCAACTGCAAGAAGCCGTTCTGTGTTGAGGGCTGCCCCGTCAACATCAACATCCCCCGCTTTATCGAGCAGATCCGCGCGAAGGACTTCGGCGGCGCCCTCGATACCATCCGCGAGGACTCCATGCTTCCCGCCATCTGCGGCCGCGTCTGCCCGCAGGAGAACCAGTGCGAGGGCAAGTGCATCCGTGGCAAGAAGTCCGAGCCCGTGGCCATCGGTCAGCTCGAGCGCTTCCTGGGTGACCGCCCCGAGCTCGCCTCCACGCCCAAGATGGCCCCCAAGAACGGCAAGAAGGTCGCCGTCGTCGGCTCCGGCCCGTCCGGCATCACCTGCGCTGGCGAGCTCGCCCGCAACGGCTTTGACGTCACCGTCTTCGAGGCTTTCTTCACCGGCGGCGGCGTGCTGGTCTACGGCATCCCCGAGTTCCGTCTGCCCAAGGCAGTCGTCAAGCGCGAGATCGACGGCCTGGAGGACATGGGCGTCAAGTTTGAGTACAACTCCGTCGTGGGCAACATGGCCACGGCCGAGGAGCTGTTCGAGCAGGGCTTCGACGCCATCTACGTGGCGACCGGCGCTGGCCTGCCCAAGTTCCTCAACGTCCCCGGCGAGAACCTGCCCAACGTCTTCTTCGCTAACGAGTACCTCACCCGCGTGAACCTGATGAAGGCCAACAAGTTCCCCGAGTACGACACCCCCACCAAGCACGGCAAGAGCGTCGTCGTCTTTGGTGGCGGCAACGTGGCTATGGACGCCGTCCGTACCGCCAAGCGTCTGGGCGCCGAGCACGCCATCATCGCCTATCGTCGTACCGAGGACGAGATGCCCTGCCGTCGCGCCGAGCTGCACCATGCTAAGGCCGAGGGCGTCGAGGTTCTGCCGCTCGTCTCCCCGCTCGAGTTTGTCGCTGGCGAGGACGGCTCCGTGTGCGCCGTCAAGGTCCAGAAGATGGAACTCGGCGAGCCCGACGAGTCCGGCCGTCGTCGCCCGGTGCCCATCGAGGGCGCCATCGAGGAGATCCCCTGCGACGTCGCGATCTCGGCTATCGGCACCAACGCCAACCCCTTCGCAAAGAAGATCGGCGGCAAGATGGAGCTCAACAAGTGGGGCTACATCGTTGCCGACGAGGAGACCGGCCAGACCACCGATCCCCGCATCTGGGCCGGCGGCGACATCGTCACCGGTGCCGCTACGGTCATTCTGGCGATGGGCGCCGGCAAGAAGGCCGCTGCTTCCATCACCAAGAGCCTGCTGGGCGAGTAATCACCCACAGCGCTAGCCATCAAACGGCAGAGTCCCCGTCGAGCACACGCCCGGCGGGGACTTTTTCTATGCCGACCGCCCAAACCACCACGATGGGGCAGACACCTTTGTGGTGGTTTGGGACTTGCCCGGTCGTTTTGTCTCAATCTGTAACAGCTGGAGTCCGTTGAGCCCTGCAGTTGTTACAGATCGAGATATTGTGCCGGCCGCCCACGCCGCATCTCAATCTGTAACAGTTAGAGACCAAATATGCCGCCTGGTGTTACAGATCAAGACGTTGGGCTGACGGCCGAACGGTTCATCTAAATCTGTAACAGTTAGAGCCATTTTCGCTGGCTTGGTGTTACAGATCGAGACTATGCAAAAGCCGAGGATAGGCACTGCCGCCAAGGCCTTCCCCTCGGCCTAAAACAAAAACCACCACAAAGGTGCCTGTACCCTTTGTGGTGGTTTTTGGTCGGCTAGGCTTCGAGCTGGGCGACTTTGTAGCGGTAGGCAGCGGCGATAACGTCTTTGCAGCCTTCGCGCCCCAGCTTGGCGCGGTTGACGACGATATCCTTACCGCTCGTCATCTTCCACTTTCCGGCGCTGTAGCGCTTGTAGAACGCCTCGCGCGCCTTCTGCTGCTGCTTGACCAGCTTGGCGCCCTTCTTTTTATTAAGGCCACGCTTCTTGCGTACGATCTCGACGCGGTCCTCAAAGGGTGCGGTCACCAACACGGCAATGTGGTTGGGGTTGTTACGCAGCAGGTAATCGGACAGACGGCCTTCGATAATGCAGCTCTCAGTCTCGCCCAAGTCCAAAATCACCTGGCTCATCTTTTGGAACAACTTGTCCGAGTACGAGCGCGCGTCGTAGCGGTCGGGCAGAAACGCCATGTTCTCCACAGCCAGACGCTCGTCATAGGCGGCCATCTTATCGAGCGACTCGCCCGCGCGCAGCGACGCACGTACCAGCAGCTCGTTATCGTACAGCGGAATCCCCAACTCGTTGGCGAGGATGCGTCCAATCTCGTGGCCCTCGGCACCAAAGTCGCGCGCGATGGTAATGACCACAGGACTCTTCTTGTTCTCCAGATCGCTCATCGCGATTCCTTTCTAACAAATGAGAAAAGGGCTGTTTATCTCTTATTCCCACGATACCGTACCTGGGTTTTCCTGGTGCCCAAGATTGGCCTGAAAGAGGAGCGACGCGTACTTTGGTACGCGAGCGACGGTTTGAAGGCCAAGGTTGGGTGCCAGGGAAAGCCAGGCTATGCGGCCACGATGCGGCGTTGATATGCCCTCACCAGCAGCGAGATACCAAAGTTGAGCACAAAGTACATCGCAAACACCAGGCCGTAGAGCATAAGCACCTGCGATAGGTCAATCGCGTGGGCCATCACAACATTTGCCGTGTACATGAGCTCGGCCACGTTAATGCCCGAAAGATACGAGCTGTCCTTAATGACGGTCGTGCACTGGCTAAACAGCGCCGGAATGATTGTCTTAAACGTCTGCGGCAGAATGATGTAGCGCATGGTGGCAAAGAAGCCAAAGCCCTGGCTCTGCGCTGCCTCAAACTGGCCGCGCGGAATCGAGTTGAGACCGCCGCGCACAATCTCGGCCATAACGGCGCTGGTAAACAGCGTAAAGGCGATGGTCGAAATCACAATGTCCAAACCCTGCACAGTAAAGTAGATAAACAGGATCCACAGCAGGTTCGGCGTGCAACGGAACAGCTCGATATAGGCGCTCACCAAAATACGGAACGGGCGGGGCGCATAGCTTTTAACGAGCGCCAGCACCGTGCCAAAGATGAGCGAGAAAAAGATCGACAGCGCCGAGATCTCTATGGTCTTAACAAAGCCGCCCCAAATGTAGAGCAGGTTGGTCGCGTTGAAGATTTCCATGCGCTAGGCCTCCTCTACGTTGTCGAGCCCCAGCTCGGCCAGGCTCACACCGCGCGGACGCTCCTTGGAGCGGCGCTCGAGCCACTGCACCAGCATGGCGAGCGGAAAGCAGATGATGAAATACATAAGGCAGCAGACGATGTATCCCTGCAGGTAACCGTACAGACTCACAAAGTTGTCGGAACGGTACATAAGGTCGCCGCCGGCCACAAGCGCCAGCACCGACGTGTTCTTGACCAGGTTGAGCGCCTGGTTACACAGCGGCGGCAAAATGATCTTGAATGTCTGGGGCAGCACGATGTACCAGTACGCCTGCGCACGGGTGAAGCCCTGGCTCTGGGCCGCCTCCATCTGACCGCGCGGAACCGCCTCGATACCAGTGCGGATGACCTCCGAAATGTAGGCCGCGTGATACAGGCCCACGCCCAGGAAGCCCAACACGAACGGCGCGATGCGCACCGGCTGGTCGGCACCGGTTATGGCCTGCAAAAACTGCGGACCGGCCATGTACATAAAGAGCACCTGAACGGGCAACGGGGTGTTCTGGTAAAACTCGACGTACACGCGGCTTATGGCGCGCAGCACGCGCGAGCGAGTGGTAGAGAACACGCCCAGCAGCGTGCCCAGCACCAGCGACAGCAGCAGACCGGCAACGACCACTTGCAGCGTCACGCCAAAGCCCTCCCAGAAGGGCCCCATGTTTTGAAATGTCGTCGACCAACGGTCGGCGTCAAATAATCCTTCGAGCATTTGATTCCTTCCTTGGGCGATGCGCCTACACAAGACCCCAGGTCTTGACCTCTTGGTCGAGCCAGCCATCGGCCAGGCGATCGCAAATCACCTGATCGACCACGGCCGAAAGGTCGCAGCCCTTCTTGGTCGCCACGCCGTAGCCCTGCTCGCCAAACTTGACCTCGGGCTGCAACAGCTCAACGGTCTCGTTCATGTAACCGGCCAGCGTGGAGCGGTCCATGGCAAAGACGTCGATATTGCCAGCGTCGAGCGAACTCTTGATGATGGGGTAGCCGCTAAAGGCCCTAAACTCGGGCTTGCAGCTAAAGCCGTTGTCCTTGATCATCTGCTCGATCAGGCCCTGCGTGGTAGCACCCTGGCTCACGCCAATGACCTTGCCGTCCAGATCCTCAATCGAGGTAAAGCCCGAACGCTTCTTGACCATGAGTCCCACGTAGTCGGTGCGGTACGGCGTCGAGAAATCCCAGCTCTTCTTGCGCTCGTCGGTGATGGTGTAGGTCGCCGCGACCACGTCAAGTTGGCCGTTATCGATCAGCGGGCCGCGCGTCTTGGGCGTTACGTCGGTAAACTCGACAAGCTCCTGGGCGCGGGCCTCCTTGTAGCTCACGCCAAAGACGGCAGCGGCGATCTGGTAGCACAAATCGACTTCCATGCCCTCAAAGCGGCCCTTGGCGGTGTCGTAATAGCCATAGCCGGGAACGTCCTTCTTAACGCCGGCATTCAGATGGCCACGCGACTTGATGGCCGCAAGCTTGGACCCCTTGTCGGAACCCTCGCCGCTGGTGGAGTTACCGCAACCGGTAAGCGCGGTTCCCGTCAGCGCGAGCATGCCGACGCCCGCCAGCTGCAAAAAGTGGCGGCGCGACACGGCCGCCCTCGTCATATCCGTCATGTCCATCACCGCACCTAGTGCAGAATCTTGGACAGGAACTCGCGGCAGCGCGGGTTCTCGGGGTTATCGAAGAAGTGCTCGGGCGTGCCCTCCTCCAGAATGCGGCCGTCCTCCATAAAGATGACGCGGTCGGCCACCTGGCGCGCAAAGCCCATCTCGTGCGTCACGCAGATCATGGTGATGTCCTCCTGCGCGAGCTCGATCATAACGTCGAGCACCTCCTGCACCATCTCGGGGTCGAGCGCCGAGGTCGGCTCGTCAAACAGGATGATGGGCTGCTTGGTGCACAGGGCGCGGGCGATGGCGATGCGCTGCTGCTGACCACCCGAGAGATTCTGCGGATACTCGCCGGCCTTATGCGCCATGCCGACGCGCTTGAGCGCGGCGATGGCGATCTCGGTCGCCTCCTCCTTGCTCTTCTTTTGCAGCTTGATGGGCGCGAGCGTCAGGTTACCGAGCACCGTCATGTTGGGATACAGGTTGAACTGCTGAAACACCATGGAGCTATACTTGCGGGCCATCTCCAGGTGGTTCTTTTTGGTGAGCGGCGTACCGTCGATGATGACCTCGCCCGACGTGGGCTCCTCAAGATAATCGACGCAGCGGATGAGCGTCGACTTGCCCGAGCCGGAAGGCCCGATCATTACGAGCTTCTCGCCGCGCTTGACGGTGAGGTTGATATCTTTGAGCACATGCAGGTCGCCAAAGTACTTGTTGAGATGCTTGATCTCGATCATGTCTGCCATGAATGTCCCTTCCCTGCGTTTACACGAGTTGAACTATTGTACGGAAAGAACCACGTTTCCGCAGCCCACACTACATTCCCGTAAAGAACCCGCAACCTTCCACCCACTCATTGGGGACGGACTTAAATGAGTACCCCCGTGGCTACTCATTTAAGTCTGTCCCCAATGAGTGCAACCGCCCTTGTTGAGCATAAGTCAGCGAAAACCCGTACACGCGAGCAAGGTGACGTGAAATGAAAGGGCGCAGACCTTATGGTCGCGCCCTTGAAATTGAACGTCAGATTGCCGTGTGTACGGGTTTGCAGCGTCGAGCCGTTACGCGGTTTGGTAAAACCGCGTAACAAATTACGCCAATTTTGCGCCGACGATCTTTGCTGCTGCCGGCTTGTCGAAGTTGCCACCGGTGGCCTTGCCCAGAGCGCCCATGACCTGGCCCATCTGCTTCTTGGACGTGGCGCCCAGCTCGGCAATAACCTGCTCGATCAGAGCCTCGAGCTCCTCGCCCGAAACCTGCGCGGGCAGCAGGCTCTCCAGAATCTTGACCTGCTCGCTCAGGTTATCGGTACGCTCTTGGTCGGTGCCGGCCTTGATGGACATCTCCAGCGTCTCGCTCGTCTGCTTAATCAGACGCTTGATCATGCTGTTGACGTCTTCCTCGGTCACATCGCGGCGCTCGTTGACCTCGATATTCTTCACCTCGGCCTTGACCTGGCGAATGATGGACAGGCGAACCTTGTCCTTAGCCTTCATGGCCGCGATCATTTCCTTCTGCAGCTCTTCGTTGGTCATCTGCAAATCCTCCTCAATAGCGTGGGCGGCATTCACGCGGGCGCCGCCCCATGATTACTCAGTCGTCGACGCGTCGTCGGTCGAACTCTTGGTGACGCCCTTCAGGCTCACGTTATAGGGCACGTCCTTAGGCATGGGGTTAACGGTGATGTCGGCGTCCTTCTTGTACTGCTCCAGCCACTCGCTGTACGCGGTGCTTGCCGTCTGCGTCTTCACCACGTTGGAGACGTACTTCTTGATGTCCTTGGGTACCTGCTTAATGTCATCGACCTGATTATCGACATGGAAGTAGTCGGTGCACTTGATGATGTGATAGCCGTACGTCGACTCGACCACGTCGCTCACATCGCCCTTGTTGAGCCCCTCGAGTGCCGTCTGGTAGCTGTCGACAAAGGTGGTGAGCTTGTCCCAGCCCACATCGCCCTTCTTCTCCTTGGAACCGGTGTCGTCGGAATACTGCTTCACAGCGTCTTCGAAGCTCAGCTCGCCGGAGTTAATCTTGTCCAGGCACTCCTGCGCCTTGGCCTTGGCGGCAGCCTTGTTCTCGTCGGAAGCGTCGGAATCAACCTTGATCAGGATGTTCGACGAGCGGCGGGCGTCGTTGTAGCTGGACAGGTTTTCGTTGATGTAATCGACGATCTCGCTGTCCTTGGGCTTGCTGGTGGGCGCCACGGCATCCTTGAGCTTCTGCTGCGCCAGACTCTCCTTGAGCGAATCCTTGTAGGTGTCCTCGGTGTAGCCGTAGGTCTTAAGCGTCTTCTTAAAGGTCTTGGCGCCGCCCGCGCTCTTGCACGCGTCCTTCCAAGCCTTCTCGACCTCCTTGTCCGACACCGTCACGCCGTTTTCCTTCTGCGCCTGCTGAAGCAGGATCTGCTGCGCGTAGGAATCGATGAGCTGTTTGCGGTACTTCTTGGGCGTAAGGTCGTTGTTGACCAGGTACTGCGCCCAATCCTTGTCCTTGGTATAACCATAGGACGTGCGCATGCTCATGATCTGCTTGGTCACGGTGTCCTCGGTGAGGTTGGTGCCGTTGATGGTGGCAGCCACGCCACCAGTGAGCTTATAGCCCGAGCTGGCGCTTTCGGTCTGCGACATCAGGCCGGAGCACGCCATGGCCGAGACGGAGAGCAGCATCGCCAGCACGCCGATGACCACCAGGACAATCTTGACGGTCTTGGACACGTACGTCTTGCGCTGCTTCTTGCGAGAGCTGGAGGCGGCGCGGGCCTGCTGCTCGGGCGTCGGCGCGACCTCGGGGTTCTTTTTCTTGTTTGCCATGTTTGGCCTTTCACATCACGAATCGAACAAACGCCATTGTGTCACAACGCAGCCCCCGCGACAAAGGGGGCAACCCTGGCACTTGGGGACGTTCCTTTTCTGCCGACAGTTAGGGACAGCCCCCAAGTGCCGGCCTTAAAAGCGGCGGCGGATGGCGTCGACCATGCCCTGCGGCGTGGTCTGGCCGAGCACGTCGGCTGCGGCATCGGCGTCCATAAAGATGTTCATGAGCGCCTGCAGGGCCTCGACCTGGCCGCCCGGCTCGGCGATGCCCAGATTGATGACGATCTGCGCCGGCACCGGAGCGCCCATGCCAGCCATAGCGTTAAATGTCACGGGCGCGGCGGGCTTCACCACCGCAATATAGGGCTTGGCCACAAACCCCGGATCGGTATGCGGAATGGCAATGTTTGCCGCCGGCATGGCAAGACCCGTGGGATAGGCATCCTCGCGCGTGCGAACGGCGTCGAGCCAACCGTCGGCAATGTAGCCGCGCGGAGCAAGCTCACTCTCGAGCTGCGCAAACACCTCACCCGGCATCGCACACTCCCAATCAAAAAACACCAGCTCAGGCGTAAACAGCGCTTCGTTATCCGCCATGCGCTCACCTCTCTCACCTAGTCACCTGCGACGTTCTTAAACGACTAGTCATTCAAGAACGTCGCGGGTGACTACCCAAAACAAAAGGTGGCCACGCGCGCCTTGGCGCCAATGACCACCCTGACTACTCGGCTAAATTGTACTGTGCGCCGCTAGCCGCGAGGCGCGTCAATTGCGACCTTGCCGCTCTCCAGCACGTGGACGCGGCCGTCGGCGAGCATTTGCACGACCTCGGGATACAGCACGTGCTCAATCGCGTGGATGTGCTCCTCGAGCGTGTCGACATCCCAGTCCTCCTCAACAGCCAGCGCACGCTGGGCGATGATGGGACCGTTGTCGTAGACCTCGTTGGCAAAATGCACGGTCACGCCAGTTACCTTGACGCCGCGCACAAAGGCATCGTCAATCGCATGCGCACCGGTAAAGCTCGGCAGCAGCGCCGGATGCAAGTTGACCACGCGGTTGGGAAACGCCGCCAGCAGCGGTGTATGCACCATGCGCATGTAGCCGGCCATGACCACATACTCGCAGCCGCGCTCGAGCAGCTCGTGCGCGATGATCTCGTCGGCGGCGATGGGGTCGGCATATACATCCTTGGACAGCGTAAGCGTCTGGATGCCCGCACGCTCTGCACGTTGCAGACCCTTGGCCGAAGGACGGCTCGACACCACAAGCTCAATAGAAGCGTTGAGCTTGCCGGCGGCAATCAGATCGATCAGCGCTTGCAAGTTGGTACCCGAACCGCTGATGAGCACACCGATCTTGAGCGGCTCAGCCGTATCGGTGCCAGTCGGACGGGTATAGGGCACAAAGTCCAGGCCCTCGGCAGCAGCCATCTGCTCGTTAGCGCTCATCGGAGTACACGACCTTACCGGAACCCTCGACGCACTCGCCCACGCGGAACGGCTTCTCGCCCAGCGCGACCAGTGCCTCGGTCACGGCGGCCTCGTCCTCGGGGGCGACGATCAGACACAGGCCGACGCCCATGTTGAAGGTCTTGCATGCCTCGTTGGGCGCAAGCTCGGCCTGGCGCGACACGTAGGTGATGACGGGCGGAACGTCCCAGCCCATCTCGGCACCGTTGCGGGTGACCACGGCGTCAACGTCATCGGCGAGCGCACGGTTGAGGTTCTCGGTAATACCGCCGCCAGTGATGTGGGCGATGGCGTGCACGTTGGCGCCGCCGCGCAGCAGCTCCAGGATCGGCTTGACGTAGATGCGCGTGGGGGCCAACAGAGCGTCTGCCAGCGATGCACCGCCGAGCTCCTCGAGCGGACGGCTCAGCTCCTCGGCCTTAGCGACGGCCTCGGGCGTGCCCGGCTTAACGCCGTCGACGCCAATGACCTTACGCACGAGCGAGTAGCCGTTGGAGTGCACGCCGGTGGAAGGCAGGCCCAGGATCACATCGCCCGGGCGGACGTTTGCGGGGTCGAGCATCTTGGGACGGTCGACGACGCCCACGGTAAATCCGGCAAGGTCGTAGTCGGCAGGAGCCATGACGCCCGGGTGCTCGGCCATCTCACCGCCCACGAGCGCGCAGCCCGCGAGCTTGCAGCCGTCGGCCACACCCTTGATAATCTTTGCCATGTGCTCGGCCTCGATGTGACCGATGGCAACGTAGTCCAGGAAGAACAGCGGCTCGGCGCCCGAAGCCAGAATATCGTTGACGCACATAGCGACCAGGTCCTGGCCAACCGTCTCGTGACGGTCCATGATCTGGGCGAGCACGAGCTTGGTGCCCACGCCGTCGGTACCGCTAATCAGGATCGGGTCTTCCATATCCTTGAGCGCGGCGGCCGAGAACAGGCCGCCAAAGCCACCGATGCCACCGATAACCTCGGAACGGTTAGTGTCCTTGACCATCTGCTTAATCGCGTCGACGGCGCGGCCGCCCTCGGCGGTGTCGACGCCGGCGTCCTCGTACGTCACATGCTTGCTGTCGCTCATCTGAGCCTTCCTCTCCCACTATCGTGGCGCCGCACGGGCGCCAAACGGTGCTCATAGTTGCGTTCATTTCGGCGCGCGCCATAACAGCACGCGCCGTCATATCAACAAAACAGCAGGTAAAACCTACCAAAATAAACCTGTCCCCATATGGCAGGTTTTATGCCTCGCCGTGCTCCTCTTCCCAGCTGCGGTCGTCGTATTTCTCGATCACGGCGTCGTCGTCAAAGTGCAGCGGCTTGTCCATGTTGCGGGGCTTAAAGCCCTCCATAAACTTGTCGCGGCCAAAGCTCTCAGGAATCGCCACGGGGTAGCGGCCGGTAAAGCACGCATCGCAGTAACCGCCCTTGGGCATGACCTTAAGCAGGCCCTCGACCGAAAGGAAGGCCAGCGAATCGGCGCCGATATACTCGCAAATCTCGTCGACCGTCTTGTTGGCGCTGATAAGCTGCGACTGCACGTCGGTATCGATACCGTAGAAGCACGGCCAGATGACCTCGGGCGAGTTGATGCGGATATGAATCTCCTTGGCGCCGGCGTTGCGCAGCATCTTGACGAGCTGCACCATGGTGGTGCCGCGCACGATGGAGTCGTCGATGACGACCAGGCGCTTGCCCTCGATGTTGTCGCGCAGCGGGTTGAGTTTCATACGCACGCCCATGGCGCGCAACTCCTGCGTAGGCTCGATAAACGTACGGCCCACGTAGCGGTTCTTGATAAGGCCCTCGCCAAAGGGAATACCGCTCTCGTGCGAATACCCCTCCGCAGGCGGCAGGCCGGAGTCGGGCACGCCGATGACCAGGTCGGCCTCGACAGGCTCCTCATGTGCCAGCTGACGACCCATGTCGTAACGGCAGGCATAGACGCTCTTGCCGTTCATGATGGAGTCGGGGCGGGCAAAGTAGACCTGCTCAAAGATGCAGTTGGCGGGCTCTTCGGCTGCAGGCACGCCCTGCTCGGATACCAGGCCCTCGGCGCTGATGCGCAAGATCTCGCCGGGACGGACGTCACGGACGTACTCGGCACCCACGATGTCGAGTGCGCAGGTCTCGGAAGCAACGACCCAGCCGCCGGCGCGCGTGACACGGACGGCGGAGTCGACCGTCGCGGCGCCGTCCTGCGACGGCAGCTGCGAAACGGCTGCGGCATCGGCCTGGTCCAGACCCTCGTCCACCAGCTTGCCCAGCACGAGCGGGCGAATGCCGTGTGGATCGCGGAATGCGTAGAGCGCCTGCTCGTTGATGAGCGTCATGGCGTAGCCGCCGCGCACGAGCTCCATGGTCTTGCGAATACCCTCGCGCAGGTGGCCCGTACGCTGGGTAAAGTAGCCGATAAGCTTGGTCGCGACCTCGGAATCCGAATTGGAGAGGAACGGCACGCCCAGCTCGATCAGCTGACGGCGCAACTCGTCGGTGTTGACCAGAGTGCCGTTGTGAGCAAGCGCGATAATGACGCTGTTGATGGTGGAAAGATGCGGCTGCGAGGCTTCCCAGCTCTTGGCGCCGGCGGTGCCATAGCGCACGTGGCCCACGGCCAGCTGGCCGGAGAGCGTCGACAGGTCGGCGTTGGAGAACACGCGGTCGAGCAGGCCCAGATCTTTGCGGACCATAACCGTGCCGCCGTCACCCACGGCGATTCCAGCCGATTCCTGGCCACGGTGCTGCAGCGCACGCAGGCCAAAGTACGTCAGTCGAGCCACGTCGCGATCGGGCGCCCATACGCCGAAAATGCCACATTCCTCATGCAGCTGGTCGGAGTCCGGATCATACGTCGACATGGTGTTCACCTGTCCCGCGGCACGCTCGGCCGCGCGGATGGTTTCTTGAGACATGGTATCCCCTCAGAGCCTCGTATTTTTGGCGTTACCCGCCTTATTATACGCACGGCGCGACGTGCTCCCCAGCGCATGAGCAGCGCTTTTTAAAAGCCCACCGAGCTAATAATCAGTTTTGTTGCCAAACATTTTATCGGTCTGTCCAGTGTAAGTGCCCGCGCCCCCAGATGGCCGCCGCGTCCGCCGTTGGGGATTACAAAGTTGCAATTGGGACGTTCGTCCTGTCTTTTGGCAGGTCGGCGGCGTATCCTTATAACCTACAACAAAGCGAGAAAGGTTCTGTATGGATCGAAACGAACTCGACCCCAGCGTCCCCAGCGCCACAGAGGTCAAGAAGATTCCCCTCATCATTAAGGTGTACGCCGTCCTGTGCATCCTTTCCGGCGTGGGCACGCTCCCGTCGGTCGCTGCCTTTATGTGGCAGGTCATCACGGCACTTGTTAACGGCAACGCCACCGAAAAGCTCGGCGACAACACGCTCGTCGCAGTCGGCCTTATCGTCGCCGGCATCATGCTCTCTGCGGCAAGTGCCGTCATCCTAATCATCTTTGGCCTGGACCTTATCAAAAACCAGCGCCGCAACGCCGCCCGCCTGTCCTACATCCTTATTGCATTCACCGTCGTCGAGCTTTTGGTCGACGTGATGCTCCAGGGCATCGGGCCCTTCCTGCTGCGTCCCGCGATCCAGCTCGGCATCCTTGTTGCACTTTCGGCAACCGTCGACCCCACGCTGCGTCAGGAGCGCGAACTGCAGCGCCGCCTGCAGGAGATGCTCGACCGCGACGCCGCCGCCGAGGGCATGCTCGGCCGCGATGAAACCGGCGAGGGCTACATCAAGCTCAACTACTTCAACCTGTTCTGGGTGTTCTTTGTCTGCTGCATACTCGGCCTGATCGCCGAGGACATCTGGCACATGACGGTCGACGACCCGGGCGTCTATCAGAACCGCGCCGGCATGCTGTTTGGCCCCTTCAGCCCCATCTACGGATTTGGCGCCGTGCTCATGACCATGGTGCTTAACCGCTTCTACAAAAAGAACCCCATCATCATTTTCCTGGTGAGCGCCCTGCTCGGCGCCAGCTTTGAGGTGTTCGTGGGCTGGTTTATGCAGACCGCGTTTGGCGTGGTCTCGTGGAGCTACTCGCACATAACGCTGTTCGGTTTGCCCGATCCGCTCGTGGTCCTCACGGGCGGACGCACCTGCACGGGCTTCGCCTGCCTGTGGGGCCTGGGCGGCCTCATCTGGATCAAGCTGCTGCTGCCGAGGCTGCTTAAGCTTATCAACAAGATCCCCTGGAAGAGCCGCTACTCGGCCACCGTCATCTTTACCGTTATCATGCTGGTCGACGGCGTCATGACGCTGCAGTCGCTCGACTACTGGTACCAGCGCGTTAACGGCACGGAGCCGGACATTCCCGTCGCACAGTTCTACGGAGAGCACTTCGATAACGAGTACATGGAAAACCGCTTCCAGAGCATGACCATGAGCCCCAAGGATGCGACGCGCGTGTAGCGCTCACCGCGCCCAAAACGCAAAATGCCCGCCGGTATCACACGTACCGGTGGGCATTTTTATAAACGATCCCTCTATCGACGCAGGCCTCTACGCCTCGCGCTCGACCTCACTCACGCATTCGTTCTTGATGGTGCCAACGAGCGCCTGCAGCGCATCGACCACGTGCGGGCGAATGTCCCCGCCGATAAGCACGAGCATGATGTCGTCACCTACGGCAAGCTCGCCGCTTGCCAGCCACACACGCACATAGCCGATACCCGGCATCGCGCGCGTGGCCTCGATAGCAGACCGTACCTTTTCGGCGTCGTAGTCAAAGACCATGCCGCCCACCCTGTGGCCTGGCGCCACGCCATCGGTCTCGACTCCGCGCACCTCGGCCTTGGGCGTCGCGCGCACCACACCGTTATGCGTCAGATACATCCCACAGCCTGCCGCCGAAGCATCGGCCTTGGCCTCGCGCAGCCAAGCATCAATCGAAGGCATCAATTTGCCACTCTCGAGCATCATTTCTCCCTTACCGTCGTCGAGTAGCCAATTTGGGACGGGGCCTTTTTAGCTACTCTCGAACAACTTATTCCTCGACCGGCGTGAGCACCATGACGGCGCGTGTGTTGCTCAGCGACAGCGAACGACAGGTCACGAGCGTTACAACCTTGGTTGCCGAAGCGGCACGATCGGTGGCATCACTCGCCACGGCAGAGGCACCGTCGAGCATCTCGGACAGGTAGTTCTTGAGCCCGTCATCGCCCTCAAAATTGGGCGTGCGCGCCTTGGCATACGTGTCCTCGACAACTTTGGTCGCCAGTGGTCGCAGCTTATACGTAGCATCCCGTGTGATGTAATACACAAACTCGATGCTATCGAACGTTGCCTGGTCAGTCGTATCCGAAATCACGTTGAACATCGATCCGTCGTTCATATGGTGGCCGTAGATCGTGGTCTGCTGGTCGACCATTCCCGGCGCGGTGTCATCGCTATCCAGGAAAATGGCACCGGATGCGTTTGCCGCACCGTCAAACAGCGTGTTGAGGTATTTGGAGTTGTTGTTGGTCTGCACCACGGGATAGTTGATGTTGGTTCCCGGTGCGTAAATCCAACCCACAATCTCGGGGTTCGTCTGAGCAAGTGCATCAAAGTCGATAATCGGCACGCCGCTGGCGTCCTTATCGCTTACATATTGCTTCTCGATTTTCTGATACGACTCGCTCGCCTGCTTATAGCCAATCTGGGCATTAATAAAAATAGCGGCGGCGGCGACAATCAGACCGATACCGATGATGATGAGCAGAATGGGAATAATGGAGCGGCGCTTTTTGCGCGGCGGCTCGGTGTAATCCGACGGCGCGGCATGCGATGAAGACCGAGGCGGCTTCTTAGCGGAGCTATAAGACGAAGGACGATATGCGGCCGGCGCGTCCTGTCGACGATGCGTCGCCGGTGTCACGGGGCGCGGCGCGCGCGGCTGCTGAGGAGAGGATGTCCGACCCTGCTGCGCCGCATGGGCGGCACCCGGCTTCGACGGATCGGGAATCTGAGAAGCCTTGAATCGTTTTCCCTGATAATCGGACATGGCTCTCCTTATACTGCGGCGAAACGGCGGAACGCTTAGGCGTCAGCCATCTCCTGCTTCATCTTCTCGATAACCTTGCGGTACTCGGGGTCGCATGCGCCCAGAATCTGCGTGGCGTAAATGGCAGCGTTCTTGGCGCCGTTGATGGCAACGCAGGCCACGGGCACGCCGGAGGGCATCTGCACCATCGACAGCAAAGAGTCCATACCGCCCAGGTCACTCGTCTTCATAGGCACGCCGATAACCGGCAGCGGCGTAAAGGCAGCCACGACACCACCCAGGTGAGCGGCCTTGCCGGCGGCGGCGATAATCACCTTGATGCCGCGATCGGCAGCAGTCGAAGCCCACTCGTGGACCTTCGCCGGCGTGCGGTGTGCGCTCGCGATCACGAGCTCATAGGGCACACCCAGTGCCTCGAGCTCGGCGGTGCAGCCTTCCATAACGCCCAGATCGGACTTGGAACCCATGATGATCCCGACAACCGGCTTCTGATCTGCCATAAACATAGACCTCCTGTTGAGAGCGGTGACGCAGCGAATCCGCGACCCTTAACTGCAAATAATTCAAGTATAGCCGCCGATGCTGATGTGTTCGGCGGGAGACGGAACGCTTTGCGAGATTAAGGCCGAAGGGTCGGAGCTTTCCGCCTACATTCAAAAAGCGTGCCCACCGTCCTTTGGTGGGACGGCGGGCACGCTTGCTTAGCTGTTGCTGGGGCTACTTAGCCTTGCTGCGACGATGGAAGAAAGCGCCGATTGCGGCGATGATGGCGCCAAGACCACCGACGGTCGCGACGGTCGCCGCCGTCTGGTCTCCGGTATTGGGAATCGCCGAACCGTTCTTCTTGCTGCCCTGGGCCTTGTCGCCTGCGGGCTTGCCCGCCTGGTTGCCGCCGTTCGAGCCATTGCCGGAACCCTGGTTGCCCGAGCCGCCCTGGTTGCCGGAATCGGCATCCTTGAGGCTCTCAATGGCCAGCTTGAGCTGGCCATAGGCCGCCTGGATCTGGGTGTCGGAAGCATTCTCATCACCCAAGACGTCCTCGGCGTAGGTAATGGCATCCGTCAGGACCTTGACAGACTCGGCCGTCTTGCCCCTGGTGTCAGTCTCCTTCGCCTGCTTGACCAGGGCCTTGAGCTGCTTCTTAGTCGGATTCTCGACCGGGGCCACCGGGGTCTTCTCGAGCGCGCCGCGGGCGCTCTCGAGCGCTCTGAGCGCCTGGTCGACCTCGTCCTGCGTGGCGTTCTCGTCGCTCAAGATGGCGCGGGCGCTCGCCAGGGCGTTCTCGAGCGCCGTCCAGGAGGCCTCGGTGTAGTCACCGGCCTTGAGGTCGCCGGCAGCAACCTCGGCATCAACCTTTTCGATCGCGGTAGCGAGATCATCCTTCGCCACCGGATCGGGGACGGCCGTACCGTAGAACTTGAGCTCTGCCATGCTGCAGTAGGCATCAACGTCGCCTCCGCCGGCGTGAATCACCTTGACGGTCACGTAGCGACCGCGCGCGGCGCCAAAGCTCATCTGTTTCCAGTCGCCACGGTCGGTGAGCACGCGGCCGTCGTTGTCGAAGGCGAACGTACCCATCGACGCGGCGGTGCCCATCTCATAACCGTCGGCAGTGTCGGAGACCAGTATCTCGGCCTCGAAGATATCGCCGTTAGTGCCGCCGTCCTGGCGCGGCAGGAATGTAACGTCGGTGAGATCGTAGTCGCGGCCCAGGTCGACACTCAGATACTGGGGCATACCGGTCCCATGGGCCCAGTCGCTGTGCCAAAGCGTCCGCTCGTCGCCGTCGAGAGCGTTGACGGCGTTGCTGCCCTCGTAGTCGGCCTCACTCGAGAAGCGGGCCACCTTGACGTTCTTGCGGTTCTCGGGCGTGTTGATGAGAATCTTCTCATCGACAGGGCGCATCTTGAGGCCGTCGATTGCCTTCTCGATCTTGACTGTGGCGTCTGCGACATCCTTCTTGCTATAGCTGCCTTGGCCGCCGTCGAGGAGCTTCTGAGCCGCCTCGACCGCAGTGGTGAGAGCTGCATAGGAATCCTTAGTGTAGACGGACTCGCTGTAGCCCGCGGCCTTGGAAAGCGCTGCCACGAGCGCAGAGGTATCGACACCAGCCTTGACCTCGACCTCATAGGATGCGGTCTTGGAGGGGTCGAGTACCGACGCCACCGTGATCTTTGCCTTGCCGGCCTTGTTGGCACGCAGGTAGTAGCTCACGCTATCGCCAGCCTGAACAGCGGAGACGCTTACCACAGAGGGGTCGGAGCTCTCGACCGTCACATAGGGGTAGCCGGCGCTCTCAGGCGTGGCCTTGGCGTCGACGAGCGTAACGTCGCCTTCAAAGAACTCGGTCTGGTTCTTGCCTAGCTCGACACCCTCGATGGCCTCGACACCCTGCGTGTAGTTGAAGTTGACCTCACGCAGTGTGAGCATCTGGTCACCCGATGCCTCAAGCGGCGTGACCTCGACCTTGGTCGCCTTCTTGCCCTTGTTCTCGGCAGAGAGGCCAAAGGCGTAGCGAGCCCGGAAGGAATCGTACTCCCCGCCCGCGAACTCTTGGGTCGAGCCATCCTCGAACGTCACGACAGCCTTGATCTTCTGCACGGTTCCGTTGCCACCGTTGCGGTTAACGACCTCGACACTATCGAGTTTCGACGGCGTCTTAAATGCGAATGTCATCGTGGTGGGAAGCTTCACGTAACTCGGAAGCTTACCCTCGCTGTCCCAGTTGCCGCTCCAGTTCCATAGGAACTCAAAGCCGTTGTCGCCCTCGTTATTATCGAACAGCGCGTTATAGCTCTTCTGCTGGATAAGTTTCTCGACGTTGGTCCCGTCGTCGGTCGTGAGCTCATCGTTGGTCATCGTGATGTTGAAGGCATCCTGACCGTACTCGGCGACCGTTGGCTGAGGAACATCCGGCATCGTCACCGTGCCGTCGCTCGCAAACTCAAGCGCGTCGCATGCCGGACCGATGAGCCAAGATGTCGAGGGCAGTTCGACCTTGCCGGCGGTCTTGGCCTTGAGCTTGAAACTCGCCACCGCGCCGGTACCGTTGTAGAGCTTGCCATCGCCGCGGTTGGCAAAGGCGAGATTGATAGTCTGCGTTCTGTCCGCGAACTGGACCTTCTCGCGAGACAGGTTCTCCATGCCGGCAGTCGAGCCGTCCTGCGCGATGCTCTCGGACACAAACTCGAACTGGTCGCTCTTGAAGTTGACGAGAGCGCCCAGGGCGTTGACGTTCTTGGCGTCGGCCGCATAGACATCAACGGTGATCTCATCACCAGCCTCGACCTCGGTCTTGCTCGGTATCACCGCGAGCGAACCTGCGACCTTGCCCTTTTGTTTAGTGCCACCGTCAAGACCCGCCATGGTGAACGAGTAATCGTAGACGTCGTAAACGCCGTTATCGTTGAGGTCGGCGAAGTGGTCGCGGATCTGCGAACCGAACGTCGGGGTATCGGGCTCGCGATTCTCGAGGCCCAGGTAGTTCTTCATGTTGGAGTAGTCTCCGTCGGAGATCGTGGCCTTGTTGAGGTTGGAGCCCACGGCGAAGCCATCCGTGCCGTCGGTCTTGTAGATGGCAATCTCGGACGCGGAGAAGAAATTGCCGACCGAGGCGAGCGGTGTCATGCGCACGTAACGGGCGGCCACGGTGCCGTCAAACGCTACCGTCTTACAATCAGCGGAACGTGCCCAATCGACCTCCTGGCTCGTCCAGTGGACGCCATCGAGACTCGTCTCAACACGCATCTTGGTCACAGTGCCGTTGCCGGCGTCATCGCGCGGATAGTACTCGAGCTTATCGAGCTTGTAAGCGCGTCCATAGTCAACGGTAAGCGCCTTGCCCAGATCGTTGCCACCGGAGTGGAAACCGCCGTCGCCCGACTGGAACTCATGGTCGAAGGCGAGCTCGGCCTTATGGCTGCCGTAAAGTGAGCCCTCCCAGGTGATTTGCTCGGCGTCGGGGACGTTCCGCCACGGATCGAGTGCGGAGTTCGCCTCGAGCACATCGCTCCAGGCGGAGTAACCCTCGGCGTTGCGCGAACGAATCTGGTAGGTGTGCTTGCTATTGTAGGCGAGGTCGGTGTGCGTGAACTCGGCCGCATCACCCACGGCAAACACAGTGCCGTCGACCTTAAGGTCGTAGGAGGTAGCACCATCGACCTTTCCCCAGGTGAGCTTGATGCTCGTTGGGGTCGTGACGTCCTCGGGTGCAGCAAGGTTCGTGGGTGCGGAGAGGTTCTCGTTGAGGCGATCGGCTGTGAGCGTTGCGTCGGCGTTCACGAAACCGCCCAGCTCAAGCGTCTGCGCCGCTGCAGCAACATCGGTCTTCGCGAACTTGACGTAGACCTTGGGGTTCGTGGTGATCTTGGTGTTGTTGAAGCTCTCGCCCTGCTCGGCCTCGGTGCCGTCCGCATCGCTGCCGTAGTGGTTGAGGTTGGGGGTCTTGCTGTAGAAGTAGACCGCCTGGCCGGCCTCGGGGGTCGCGGCGTCAAAGGTCTCCTGCGAGTTGACCTCAACCACGTTGAGTGCGGATCCGCCGTTCTTGGCGACGACGCTCGTGGGCTTGGCGGACACATTGGCCACGAAGGTCGTGGTGCGGTTGGAGTCGTAGCCGTTGTAGCCGCCCTGCGAGGCCTCGGCGGTAAAGGTCGCGGTGCCGCCTGCGGCCTTGGAGCTGTAGACGGTGCTCACATGCTCACCGTAGGAGATATTGTCGATCGTGCCGTAGGAATCGTCCTCAGTCGTGTTGTTTTCGATGGAGGAGCCGTCGTCCTCGTACTGCGTAAAGGTGCCGTCGCCCTCGGTGGCGAAGAACTCGACGATACGCTGACTGCGGTCGGTACCCTTG
This sequence comes from uncultured bacterium, assembly GCA_905215445.1. Classification (GTDB taxonomy): domain Bacteria; phylum Actinomycetota; class Coriobacteriia; order Coriobacteriales; family Coriobacteriaceae; genus Collinsella. The sequence goes on from CAJMPZ010000001.1 coordinate 42,082, forward strand.
GTGTTGGTGTCGCTCACTGCCTCGGGGTTGTTGTTCTCGGCGTACATCGGCACGATAGCGTTGGCCTTCACAAACAGCGGCAGCTTCCAAAGCGGAGCCTCGTAGTTGTTGAGAACCTGGCCGCCGCGATACTGCTTACCCGAGAAGTAATCGATCCAGATGGTGGGATTCTCGTCGGTGCCGTAGTTGGGGAGGTAGATCCCATTGCGAATGTCGTTGCCGTTCTCATCTGCCTGGGTATCCTGATACACCGGTGCCACTAGGAAGTTCTCACCGAACATATACTGGTACTGCGTCGAAGTGCTTGCGGCGTACTCGGAGTTGTCAGAAAGCAGCATGGCGCGGATCATGGGCAGGCCGGCATCGCCGTTACCCGTGTCGATGTTGGCCGCCGAGGCCGCGCTCGTGTAGATATAGGGCATGAGCTGCGCCTTGAGCTTGAGATAGAAGCGCGAGATGCCTGTGTAGGGATCGCCGTGCGTCATGGGCGATTTACGGTAGGTGCCCCAACCGTCCATGTCGAGCATAGAGGGCGTGAACGTCTTCCACTGGTAGTCACGCGCAGAGATGATGGGGTCGCCGCCAAAGATGCCGTCCATGTCGGAGCCGATGTTGGGGTTGCCCGAAAGACTCTGACCGATATACGTGGGGATATGGAAGCGAATGTACTCCCAGTTACCGCCATACTGGTCGCCGGTCCAAATGCCACCAAAGCGCTGCGTGCCGGCCCAACCATCGAGCGTGATGATGTTGGGGCGCTTGTTAGCGCCGGTCGTCACCGTGTCATAAGCTGTCTTGATGCCATTAAGACCAAAGGAGTAGCCAGATCCAACCCAGGCAACGTCGGTCTTAAGGGTAGTGATGCCTCCCGTCTTGACCTCGGCGTCGAAGTCGCGAAGCAGATGCCACGGGGTCTCAGGGTTGCTGTCGGGCTCAAGGTTGGACTGGGTCCACAAGCCCGTGCTCACACCCTTTGAGTTGGCATACTCGGTGAACTTCTTAAGGTTGTCGACGTTGGCACGCACAGCGTTAAGACGGTCGGCCGAGCTCGCTCCGTCGGAGTTGACGCCGCCGGTCTTGTAGTAACCGTTCTGGCCATAGCCGGCGCCGTAGCCGTCGTTCGGCAGGAACCAGCCGAGCGGCATGTCGCTGTCCTCGTAGTCATCGATAACCTGCCGAGCAGAGAACTGGCGGTCGAAATCGGTCGCTTTCATGTTCTCGGTATCAACCGTAGGGCCCTCACCGTTGAGCGTCTCGGCCGCAAGTGTGCCGTCGAGCTTGTAGCCCGTCGACATGCCAGACTCGTACTTAACGTCGCCCTTCTCGCTCGAGGACTTGCTGCCCTTGGTCTCCCACTTCTTTTGACCCGAGGTCGTTGACCAGCCATCACGGTTATAGGCATTAAGATGACCAAGGTAGAACCCGTACTCGGGCAGCAGTACCGGGTTACCGGTCACCTTGTAGTAGTCCTGCAGCATCTCAGTTGCCACGTTCGAAGCTCCCTCGTTGGTCGCCACGAAGTAGTAGGCATCAAACTCATTCTCGCTGTGCAAAGTCGTGACCGTCGATGAGTCCGTGGAACCGAAGTCGTAGGAACCCTCTGCAAACGTGTTTCGGAGCACGCCGTAGCCGTCACTCGTCCAATAAAACGGGTTGGGCGAGGCAACGCCGCCATCGGTCCAGTTGTTCGTGTTGGAGATGGCGATGGTCTGGTTGGTGTGCAGGAAGCGTCCGTTCTGGGTGCCGCCGCCAAAGAAGTTCTCGGACTTCTCCTTGGCGAGCGTCTGGACGGTACCCTTCTTATCAAGGTCGAGGGACGCGGACTCGGAAACCACGACACGGTCGCCTGACTTGATACTCATCTTGCCAGTCGCCTTGTCCAGGATCACGGTCGCCTTTCCGCCGGTGATCTCGATAGTGTCGCCCTTGTCGGCAACCGTCGCACTCGGCTTGCTGTAGGTGTCCGAGGTATCGGGCTGAGCCTGGATCTTAGCCGTGTGGGACTTACTGCGCGGCGTGGCGTACTCGGAAAACTCACCCTTGGGGTCGACGTTATAACGGAAAATACCGTCCTCGAGGAACGTAATACGGCCCTTGATGCCGTCAGCGAAATCGATGTCGACGACATTCGAGGCAGACTGGGACACGGTCGCCGAGTCGACGCCCTTGAGTGGCGTGGCAATCGCCTGCTGGGGATTGGCAAACACGAGCGTCGCTGCAGTGGCAACGAGGACCGCGCTTCCCTTCACCCACCGTTTCGTAAAAATGGAATTCCTGCGCACCTGGTCTCCTTTCTTCCGAGATGCTGAGGTGCCGAGGACGCCCCCCCCCGGCAGCATGGGAAAACGTATCAAACGGGGATGTTCGGTACATTCCGCACAATGGGGCCACCCGTTACCAAGGGGCCAACTGGTAGTAACCAGATAGCCACCTACTAGGTCATATCAATATATGGGAGCACTTGCGCAACCAAGTTCGGAAGTCCACCAGCGGCAGTAAAATGAGCGTCAGCGGCAAGGTGGGCTTAATAAGCCATACCAATTGGTTCTTCAGTCAAATACCAATCTAGCAAAAATGTACTGTTTATCTGGTATTACACAGACCATACCTTTCCCTCGGGAACTGGGCTTCGCGAAGTTTCCCGAGAGAAAAGCTCGACCGCCGCCCTGCGACCTACCGGAGATTGCTATGACGTACGTTGGCTGATTTGGTTTGGAATGAGAGGTTGACGGAGGATGGTGGACAGTTAGTTCAGATTTGTATTTTTTGGCCGGGTCCTTACGTGCAAACGTATCGTTTTGAAGCCGTTTTAGACCCAATAACGCCCTTTTCTCATTCCTGACTGCGCATCCTTGTCGCATCAGACCGCCAAGAACGACTCATTTGAGCTCAAATCGGCCTTTTCCACCCTCACAAAAATACAAATCTGAACTAACTGTCCAGCGGCACTCTCAGCCAGCCACAAAAAGGTCCTCCGGTGAATGCAATTCACCGGAGGACCCCATACAAAACGTGGGCTCTGCCCACACTCACTTTTTATTCAGCCCTAGTCATCGCGCAAAGCCCCTTCGGCAGCACACGGTGCAACCGAGTCACCGTAGGCCGGGGCGGAGGGGGCTGAGTTTCCCCCTTCGCTCCGGCTGCAAGCAGAGTCGCTCAGTGAGAAACTCAGCCCCCTCCGCCCCGGCCGGCCAGCTCAATCTACACCGTGTACTGCGGCAGGTCCTGCAGGGCGATGACGTCCATGCCCATGTCGTTGGCGCTGCCGTGACCCTGCTGGTCCTCGCGCACCGCCTCGATGGCACTCACATACGTGTTGGCGGCAGACATCGCGGTCACGCAGGTCACACCGCGTCGCACCGCCTCGGTGCGCAGCAGATAGCCGTCGCCGCGCGAGCCCGGACCGTACGGCGTGTTGATGATCACCGCGATCTTGCCATCGGCGATGAGGTCGCCGATGTTGGGGCGCTCGCCGTCGTGCGGGCCGCTAATCTTCTCCACGATCTCGCACGTCACGTTGCCTCCACGCAGCACGCGCGCCGTACCCTCGGTGGAGCAGATGTCAAAGCCCAGGTAACGCAGGATACGCGCGACCGAAAGGATGTGGCGCTTGTCGCGGTCGCACACGCTGATGAATACCTTGCCGGCGCTCGGGTCGGGCAGCCTGTAGTCGATCGCCAGCTGCGTCTTGGCGTATGCCTCGGGATAGCTCTTAGCGATACCCATGACCTCGCCCGTCGACTTCATCTCGGGCCCCAGGATGACGTCGGCGCCCGGGAAACGACCCCAGGGCATAACGGCTTCCTTCATGCAGAACCAGTCCAGCTGACGTTCGTCGCTCGGCAGGCCCAAGCTCGCGATGGAATCGCCTGCCATGATGCGCGCCGCGCATTTGGCCAGCGGCACGCCGGTGGCCTTGGAGATAAACGGCACGGTACGGCTGGCGCGCGGGTTGGCCTCGATCACGTAAACGGTCTCGCCCTTAATGGCGTACTGCACGTTGACCAGACCGCGCACGCCCAGCGCCATCGCGATGCGGCGCGTGGTCTCGCGGAGCTTCGCCTGCAGGCTCTCGCTAAAGCTGAACGGCGGGATGCAGGTCGCGGAGTCGCCGGAGTGAATACCGGCTTCCTCGATATGCTCCAGGATGCCGCCGATGTATACCTCTTCGCCATCGCACAGGGCGTCGACGTCGGACTCGATCGCACCCTCCAGGAAGCGGTCCAGGTACACCGGGTAGTCGGGGCTAATGCGCGCAGCCTCGGCCATGTAATCGCGCAGATGCTCGGCATCGTAGGCGATCATCATGCCGCGGCCGCCCAGCACATAGCTCGGGCGCACCAGCAGCGGATAGCCGATGTGCGCGGCCACGGCCTCGGCCTCCTCAAACGAGGTGGCCTGGCCCGCCGGCGGGTACATGATGCCCAGCTTGTCGAGCAGAGCGGCGAAGCGCTCGCGGTCCTCGGCAAAGTCGATGGCATCGGGCTTGGTGCCCATAATGTTCACGCCGCTCTCCTCGAGCATGCGCGCCAGCTTAAGCGGGGTCTGGCCACCGAGCGTCACCACGACGCCGTCGGGGCGCTCGACATCGATAACGTCCATGACGTCCTCGTAGGTGAGCGGCTCAAAGTACAAGCGGTCCGAGGTGTCGTAGTCAGTCGAAACGGTCTCGGGGTTGCAGTTGACTATGATGGTCTCGAAGCCGCGAGCCGCCAGTGCGTAGCTCGCGTGCACGCAGCAGTAATCGAACTCGATACCTTGGCCAATGCGGTTGGGGCCGGCGCCCAGGATCATCGCCTTGGGCTTGTCCGCCGGCGTGGTCTCGTCGGGAGCCACGCACTTCTTGGCATCCGGGCTCGTGCGGTAGATGTTCTCGTACGTCTTGTAGTGGTACTCCGTGGCGCTCGAAAACTCCGCAGCGCAGGTATCGACCGTCTTCATGCTGGGAACCACGCCCAGACCCTTGCGATAGGCGCGCACAAAGCGCTCGTCCGAGCCGGTCAGCGCGGCAATCTCGGCGTCGCTCGTGCCGTACTGCTTGAGCAGGCGCATCGCGTCGGCGTCGATATCCTCCACACGCAGGCCGCGGATGCTCTCCTGGACCTGCACCATGTCGTTGATACGGTTGAGGTACCACGGATCGATACCGCAGATGGCATGGATGTGGGCGATGTCCCAGCCACGGCGCAGGGCCTCGACCACAAAGAAGATGCGGTGCTCGGTCGGGGTTGCCACGGCCTGAGCGAGCTCATCGTCGCTCAGCTTGTCGGCACCCTCCTTGCCACCGGCGCAGATGCCCTGGTGACCGTCCTCCAGTGAGCGCATGGCCTTGCCGAAGGCCTCCTCAAAGGTGCGGCCGATCGCCATAATCTCGCCCACGGCCTTCATGCGCGTGGTGAGCGTAGGATCAGTGCCTTTAAACTTCTCGAAGGCAAAGCGCGGCACCTTGACGACGCAGTAGTCGATTGTGGGCTCAAAGCAGGCGGGCGTTGCCTTGGTGATGTCGTTGACGATCTCGTCGAGCGTGTAGCCCACGGCCAGGCGAGCGGCGGCCTTGGCGATGGGGAAGCCCGTGGCCTTGGAGGCCAGTGCGGACGAACGGCTCACGCGCGGGTTCATCTCGATGACGATCAGGCGGCCGGTCTGGGGGTTCACGGCAAACTGCACGTTGGAGCCGCCGGTCTCGACGCCGATCTTCCCCAAGATGGCGAGCGAGGCGACACGCATGCGCTGGTACTCAAGGTCGGAGAGCGTCTGCGCCGGCGCCACGGTGATGGAGTCGCCGGTGTGCACGCCCATGGGGTCGAGATTCTCGATGGAGCACACGATGATGCCGTTGCCGGCGTGGTCGCGCATGACCTCCATCTCATACTCTTTCCAACCCTCGATGGACTCCTCGACCAGCACCTCATGGGCAGGCGAGAGCTCAAGGCCCTGGCTCACGATGGAGACGAGCTCCTCGTGGGTATGCGCGATGCCGCCGCCGGCGCCACCGAGGGTAAAGCTCGGGCGCAGTACGCAGGGATATCCCACGCGCTCGGCGATAGCCTCGGCGTCGGCCACGCTGTAGGCATAGCCCGAGCGCGCAACCTCCAGGCCGATCTCGGCCATGGCCTCGTTAAAGAGTTTGCGGTCCTCGCCGCGCTCGATAGCGGCCAGGTCGCAGCCGATCATCTCGACGCCGTACTTGTCGAGCGTGCCGTCCTTTGCCAGCTCGACGGCGGCGTTCAGACCGGTCTGGCCGCCCAGCGTGGGCAGCAGCGCGTCCGGGCGCTCTTTCTTGATTACGCGCTCGATAAACTCGGCGGTGATGGGCTCGACATAGGTGCGGTCGGCAAGACCCGGGTCGGTCATGATGGTCGCCGGATTGGAGTTGACCAGGATGACCTCAAAGCCATCCTCCTTGAGCACCTTGCAGGCCTGTGCGCCGGAGTAGTCGAACTCACAGGCCTGGCCAATGACGATAGGGCCCGAACCAATAACGAGGATGCGCTTGATGTCAGTACGTTTAGGCATGTTAGTTCTCCTCGGTCGCAGCGTTCTCGGACTCGGCGAAATTCCAGCCGGCGAGGCGGTCCTTCGCGGTGTCGATGTCCAGGTAGTTCTCCTCGCCGTCCATGAGTCGCGTAAAGGCGGTAAAGAGATAGTGGGCATCGGTGGGGCCAGGCGAAGCCTCGGGGTGGTACTGGACCGAGAAACACGGGGCGTCGAGCAGCTGGATGCCCTCGGCGGTGCCGTCGTTGAGGTTCACATGTGTCAGGCGAATGCGACCAAAGCGCTCGTTCATCACGACCGGCGCGATGCCGCGACGCACCCAGGCGCGCAGGTCACCGTCGGCCGCATGCTCGGTTTCGCCGCCGGAAAGCTCCGGAATCAGTTTGCCCAGACTGGGGAACAGCAGGCCAAAGCCGTGGTTTTGCGCGGTGATCTCCACGCGACGGCTCACCAGATTCATAACCGGCTGGTTACCGCCACGGTGACCGAATTTAAGCTTTTCCATTTGGGCGCCGCAGGCCAGGCTGATCATCTGGTGACCGAGGCAAATGCCAAAGACCGGCACCTTGCCGATCAGCTGCTGTACCTGCTCATAGGTCTCCACCACGGCATCGGGGTCGCCGGGGCCGTTGGACAAAAAGACGCCATCGGGATTCATGTCGAGCACCTGCTGGGCGGGCGTATCCCACGGCACGACGGTGAGATCGCAGCCGGCACGGACCAGGCCCTCCAGAATACCGCGCTTCACACCGCAGTCGTAGGCGACCACTTTGTGACGGGCAGGAGCGGCAGCCGCAAGCGCAAAGTCATGCGTGGCAGGCAGGTCGGCGGCCACAAACTCGTGAGGCGCGGGGCAGCTTACGGTCTTGACCAGGTTCTCGCCTACCAGCGTGGGCGCAGCGGACAAGCGCTCGGCAAGCTCGTCGACGTCGAAGATCTCGGTCGAGATAATGCCCATCTTGGAACCATTGTCGCGCAGATGGCGCACCAGAGCGCGGGTGTCGATACCCTCGATAGCGACGATGCCGTGAGCGCGCAGGTACTCCGGCACGCTGACGGCCGAGCGCCAGTTAGAAGGCGTGGCGCACATATCGCGAACGATCATGCCGCGCATAGCCGGAGCGCTCGCAGGGCGCACGGCGTCGCCGGGGAAGGCCGACTGGACATCGGTCTCGTCGATACCGTAATTGCCGATCTGCGGATAGGTCATGGTTACAATTTGGCCGGCATAACTCGGGTCGGTCATGACCTCAAAGTAGCCCTCGAGCGAGGTGTTGAAGCAGACTTCGCCGGTCGCGGTGCCCTCGGCGCCGCATGCACGTCCATAAAAAATGGTCCCATCCTCAAGATACAGGATACAGGGACCGCAGGTGCCCTTGCTGGTTTTGGCCAGCATATGCTGGCAAAGCTCGCTGGGCGCGAAGGTGCGGGCGGCAGCGCCCGCGGTATGGTTGTTCGCCATAATTCTCCTTCCCGGTCTCACAGGACCGGCTTAAAGGTGTGTAGTTAGGCCTCGCGGTATTGTAACCGCAAGCATGCCTCATGGCGTTAATTTCATCAAATTGTTTACGAAATGATAATTATGACTTTCTATGCATAATGATTATTTAATCCCCGTCCCAGAAAAATCATCCCGCGGGGCTTGTGGCTCACGCGGGATGATGGCGTCTTACTTTTTCTTGTCCTGTTCCAGCAGATCGGACGGTGAGCGATCGGGCTTGCCGCCGCGGAAAATCTCGCGGCCATGCAGACGATGCTCCAGGTCACGTTCGGCCTTTTCCTCGTCAATCTTGGTCTGGCTCACCACCGGGTCCTCGATCAGCGACGAAACCGAGTTCACCTGTTTTTGAATGCGCTCGGCAATGGTGTCGTCCATGCTTACGATGCGCATCTTCCAGTCGATGCTCGTGGCGTTGGATGAGCTCTTGGTCCACACAAACGTCAAAATGGCGCTCTGATGACCCCGCGCGGGGAACATGCCAAAAAAGGAATCGTGCTGAATGTTGCTATCCTCGTCGATATAGGCGTGAACGTTATACACCACGCGGTCAATCTTGTCGTTGAGCAGGGCGTTGGTCGCAAGCGCAGCGGCCTGAATCTGCCCGTTGGACAGCAGCTCGAGCTCGTTGGCAGACGATGTGTCCAACACCGTCACCTCGACCGTGCCCGTACGCTCATCAGCTTCATCGACGGTAAAGTCGAGCGGGAACTGCGTAAAGCCGTTGCCCCACTCAAGGCCGCCCTTCAGCGCCGTCGAAACGGTATCCACCGAAACGCTCTCGGACAGGTTGGCGGTGTTCAGGCGTCGCATCACGCCGTAGCCAATCTGCATGCCCACAATCAGCACCAAGATGCCAATGACCACGGCCATGGCAGTCTTCGTAATGGTATGGCTCACCTGCGAGCCCGAAGGGTCGTCCTCGGACAGCGGGTCGATATGTTTTGCCTGGCTCGCGCGGTCCTCGCTGCGCAGCTGCGCTAGCGCCGCTTTGTCACCGCGCTTGGCCGCAGCCTCCTTCTCACGCATGCGCTCGGTGCGCTTTTTGGCAAGCGTGGGATCCAAGACACCGGATGCATCGATTTCGGAGAATAACTCCGTCACTTCTTCCGGAGTCAAAGGGTTCTTGTCAGCCATAAACTTCCTGTCATATCAATCAGTCGAGCTCGTGCGCACGCGCACCTTCGAACTGCATTCGATAGTAACGGGCATAAGTGCCGCCACGGGCGAGAAGCTCCTCGTGCGTGCCACGCTCCACAACGCGACCATGCTCAACGGTCGCGATCTCATCGGCATGCTTAATGGTCGAAAGACGGTGGGCGATGATAATCGTGGTGCGGCCGCGTGCCAGCTCTTCGAGCGACTCCTGCACCGCCTCCTCGCTCTCGTTATCCAAAGCACTCGTCGCCTCATCCAAAATAAGGATCTTGGGGTTCTTGAGAAACACTCGCGCGATGGCAACACGCTGCTTCTGTCCGCCCGAAAGACGGCTGCCGCGCTCGCCCACGACCGTGTCATAACCCTGTGGAAGCGACTCGATAAAGGCATCGATGTTGGCGCGACGGGCGGCCTCGGCGATCTCTCCTGCCGTAGCGCCCGGCTTGCCGTAGGCGATGTTCTCGCCAATCGTGCCGTCAAACAGATAGACATCCTGCTGCACCAGGCCGATGGCGCGACGCAGGCTCTGCTGCGTCACATCGCGCACGTCCTGGCCGTCGATGCTAATGGATCCGGCAGCCACGTCATAAAAGCGCGGCAGCAGCGAACAGGTCGTGGACTTGCCACCGCCCGAAGGGCCAACCAAAGCGATGGTCTGCCCGGGCTTGATGGACAGATTCATATGGTCGATAACGGGACGCTCTTCGGCATCGCCCTCGCCCAGCTCAACGTCCTCGTAGTTAAAGCACACGTCGTGATATTCCACGGCGCCGGCAGTCACCTGCAGATCCGTGGCGCCCGGCTTGTCCTGGATATCCGGCACGGTCGAGAGCACCTCGTCCATACGCTTAAAGCCGGCGATAGCCTTCTGATACGTTTCGGCCGAATTGACGAGCGTCTCGAGCGGCGTGCAGAACAGCGAAATATAGAGTGCAAAGGTCGCCATATCGACCGCCTGCAGCTGTCCCTGGGCGACCAGCCAGCCGCCCAGCAGTACCACGATCACATAGAGCACACCCGAGAGCAGGCCATACGTCGCAGTATAGACGCCCATGGCGTGATACATGTTTTCCTTGGACGAAAGGTAGCGATTGTTGGAGGCGCGGAACTTAGAGCGCTCGGTCTCCTCATTGGCAAAGCTCTTGACCACGCGCATGCCCGCCAGCGAATCCTGCAGCTGCGCATTGATACCGCTGATTTTTTTGCGATTGTCGCTAAAGACCTCGCGCATGCGCATGTTCTGCCAAAACATGATGACCGCAAACGCTGCTGTCACCACAGCCATGGCAAGCGCCAGCACCGGGGCGATGGTAAAGAGGATCACAAACGAGCCGATAATCTCGATGCCGCAGATGATGATCCACTCGGGCACATGGTGCGCCGCCTCGCAGATATCGAACAGGTCGTTGACCACGCGGCTCATCATGTCGCCCGAGCTGTTGCGATCGAAGTATGCAAAGCTAAAGCGCTCGTACTGATCGAACAGGTCCTCGCGCATCTTGGACTCCATGCGCGCGCCCATCACATGGCCCCAGTAGCTCACAAAGTAGCGGCAGGCGCAGCGGATGGCATACATCAGCACCAGTCCCACCGCAATCATACCGAGCGCCTGCATAATGGCAGCCTGACCCTGGGTAAACAACCCGCCGGTCAGATTGCGCAGAATAATAGGAAACGCAAGGTCAATGGCAGCAAGCACCAGAGCACAAACAGTATCGGCAACAAAAAGCCCCGTCTGGGGCTCGTAATACGAGAGAAACCTTTTAAACATGCAATCCTCGAAGAGAAATAAATAGCGTGAGAAATCCGGTTGAACCGGTCAGGCTGAAAACAAAGCGTCCCAACAAGCATAACGCCGATGTTCTGGCAGCGTCAGCGAAAACGTCCCTAAGCGAGCAAGGTGCCTTGAAAGAGGAGCGACGCGTACTTCGGTACGCGAGCGACGATTGAAAGGCAGATTGCCGCTTAGGGGCGTTTGCAGCGTCGACTCGTTACGCGGTTTGGTAAAACCGCGTAACCTAGAGCTCGGCCCCACCCAAGCGGTGCGCGATGCTGTCGCAGGCAAGCGCGCCTACGACGGTCTTGGCGTCTTCGATCTTGCCGTCGAGCACGGCGTCGATCAGCTCGTGCAGCGGCACCAGGTCCACGTTGACAAACTCGTCATCATCGGGGTTGGGCGCATCAAACTCGAGCTTGGTAGCCAAGTAGATGCGGATGATCTCGTCGCAAAAACCGCAGGTCGTGACAATAGACGTTAAAAAGCGAATGCGCCCGGCCTTAAAGCCCGTCTCCTCATGCAGCTCGCGCCTGGCACAATCGAGCGGGTCCTCGCCTGGGTCGAGCTTGCCGGCGGGAATCTCAACCGTCACGCGGTCGATGGCGGTGCGGTACTGACGCACCAGTACGATCTTGCCGCTCTCGGTCAGCGCCACAACGGCCGCCGCACCCGGATGGCGAACGATATCGCGGGCGCTGCGGTGACCGTTGGGCAGCTCAACCTCAAGACGGTGGACGTCGAGGATCTTGCCCTTCCAGGCGCACTCCTCCGAAAGAATCTTCTCGTGCAGCTCGGCATCGTGCGGGTCGTCGTCGCCCAGCACCAGCGCCGGCTCGTCAGCGACCTCGCCACCAGGCTCGCCCTCGGCGTGCCCATACATGCGGCTGTCCTCTTCGACGATTTGCGCGTCCACGAGCTCTTCGTTCTTCTCGTCCATCCGTCTCATTCCTCTCGGATTTTAAGCATCCCAGGCGTCGCGGCCGCGCAGCGCGCGCAGGCCAATGTCGTGACGCAGGGTCTTGCCCTCAAAATCGATCTTCTCGCAAGCCTCGTAGGCAAGGTTGCGAGCGTTCTCGAACGTGTCGCCCAGCGCGGTCACGGCGAGCACGCGGCCGCCGTTGGTCACGAGCTGGCCGTCCACCACGGCGGTGCCGGCGTGATACACGGTCACGTTCTCCATGGCCTCGGCATCCTCGATGCCGGTGATGACCTTGCCTTTCTCGTAGCTGCCGGGATAACCCGCGCTCGTCAGGACAACGGCCACCGCCCACTCGTCACGCCAATCGAGCTCAATCTGGTCGAGCTCGCAGTTGGCGCAGGCAAGCATGACCTCGACCAGGTCGTTCTTAAGGCGCGGCAGCACGACCTGCGTCTCGGGGTCGCCAAAGCGGGCGTTAAACTCCAGCACCTTGGGGCCGGCGGGGGTAAGCATAAAGCCGCCGTACAGGCAGCCACGGTAATCGATGCCCTCGGCGGCGAGCTCGGCCACGGTCTGCTCCATGACCTTCACCATGGTGGCGTGCTCCTCGTCGGTCACGATAGGCACCGGGCTGTAGACGCCCATGCCGCCCGTGTTGGGACCAAGGTCGCCCTCAAGCGCGCGCTTGTGGTCCTGCGAGGTGGCCATGGGGCGCACGGTCTTGCCGTCGGTAAAGGCCAGCAGCGAGCACTCAGGGCCAACGAGCATCTCCTCGATAACCACGGTGTTGCCGGCGTCGCCAAAGGTGCCGCCAAAGCACTCGCGCACGGCCTCTTCGGCCTGCGAAAGCTCGGTTGCCACAATAACGCCCTTGCCCGCGGCAAGACCGTCGGCCTTCACGACCAGCGGAGCGCCCTGCTCGCGCACATAGGCGAGAGCCGAAGTCTCGTCGGTAAACGAGCCGTAGGCGGCCGTCGGAATGCCCGCGCGCTCCATGAGCTGCTTGGAGAACAGCTTAGAGCCCTCCATCTGAGCGCCCTCGGCACCCGGGCCAAAGCAGGGAATACCCGCCGCGCGCACGGCGTCGGCCACGCCCGCCACGAGCGGAGCCTCGGGGCCAATCACCACGAGTCCGCATCCGTGGCTCTGTGCAAACGCCGCCACGGCAGCAGGATCGCAATCGTCGAGAACCACGTTCTCGCCGCAGCTCGCGGTGCCGCCGTTGCCCGGGGCGATGTAGAGCTTGCCGGCGCGCGGTGATGCCGCGAGCTTGGCTGCCAAAGCATGCTCGCGGCCGCCGCTGCCCAACAACAGGATGTCGATGGTTTGAGTGTCCGCCTTCAAGGGTGCCTCCTCTATGGATTAACGGCCCGTCAACCATGCGGGCCCATTACAAGCAAATATACCCCTCGGCCGCCCATCCGGGCTGCGAAGGGGTATATCGCAATAACCAAATAACGCCGATTACTTCCAGAATCGGTTGATGATCTGCTCGCGGCCGGCGCCAACACCGACAAACGTCACGCGCGTGTGCGCCAGATCCTCGACAAATGCCACGTAGTCCTGAGCCTCCTGCGGCAGCTCCTCAAAGCTGCGGCAGCCGGTGATATCGCACTTCCAGCCAGGAAGCTCCTCGTAGATGGGCTTGGCATGCTCAAAGCGCACCTGGTGCTCGGGCACGCTGGTGTAGCGCTCGCCGTCGACGTCATAGGCCACGCACACCTTAATGGTGTCGAAGACCGAAAGCACGTCGAGCTTAGTCAGGGCGATGTCGGTAAGACCGTTGACGCGCGAGGCGTAGTTGGCGATGGGACCGTCAAACCAGCCGCAGCGACGACGGCGACCGGTGGTCACGCCGTACTCATAGCCCTCCTCGGTCAGCGTATGGCCGGCCTCGGACTCGTAGGAAAGCTCAGTGGGCATGGGACCTGCACCGACGCGGGTGATGTAGGCCTTCATGACGCCCAGCACGCGGTCGACGTTTTTCATGCCAACACCAGAACCGGTGATCGCGCCGCCGGCGGTGCAGTTAGAAGATGTGACAAACGGATAGGTGCCGTGGTCGATATCGAGCAATGTTGCCTGGGCGCCCTCAAAGAGCAGGGTCTTGCCCTCATCGATCATGTTGTTGAGCAGCAGGCTCGTCTCGGTGATGTACGGGCGCAGGCGCTCGGCCATGGGCAGGTACTCTTCACAGATCTGGTCCACGGTGTAGGTGGGCAGGCCGTAAAGCAGCTCGAGCTCGGGATTCACGCGGGCAAGAGCGGTTTCCAGCTTGTCGCGGAAGAGCTCCTCGTCCAGCATGTCCTGCATACGAAGGCCAATACGGGCCATCTTGTCCTGATAGCACGGGCCAATGCCGCGCTTGGTGGTACCGATACTCTTCTTGCCGAGCTTCTGCTCAAAGGCACCGTCCAGGTCGACGTGATACGGCATGATCACGTGTGCGTTGCCGCTGATCTTGAGGTTCTTGGTGGTGATGCCATCGGCCTCGAACATGTCGATCTCCTCAAGGACAACCTTGGGGTTGACGACGCAGCCGTTGCCAATCACCGACGCGTGGTCGGCGTACATGATGCCGGAGGGCACCTGGTGCAGGCCGTACTTCTTGCCGTTGACGACGATGGTGTGCCCGGCGTTGTTGCCGCCCGAATAGCGCACGACGGCATCGAAGTCGCCAGCGATCAGGTCGCAGATCTTACCCTTGCCCTCATCGCCCCACTGGGCACCGACCAAAACGGTTGACGGCATGTTTACTCCTTACATACATGGACTGTCTGCGCGCCACACGGCAGGCAGAAGCACAAAACATTCCCAGTATACCCGTGCAACGGGCGCCTGTCCTACTCCTCGGTATGCACCCCATCAAGCTCATAGAACTTGGTAGATGCCGGCAGGAACATCAGGTCGACGTCGCCGATCGGGCCCGAACGGTTCTTGGCCACGACAATACGCGTGACGCCCTCGTCGGGTCGGTCGTCGCGCGAGGCCTCAGCCTCGTCGGCGGAACGGTCCAAGAACATGACGATATCGGCGTCCTGCTCGATGGAGCCCGATTCGCGCAGGTCGGAAAGCTGCGGGCGCTTGCCGGTACGGGATTCGACCTGACGCGACAGCTGAGACAGCGCGATCAGCGGGATCTTGAGTTCCTTGGCCATAATCTTTAAGCCACGAGACATCTCGGAGACCTCGACGGTGCGGCTCTCGGAACGGCGTCCCGGCGGAGGACTCACCAGCTGCAGGTAGTCCAAGATAATGATGGCCTTCTCCTTGTTGTGGAGCATGCGGCGGCTCTTGGCGCGAATCTCGGTCACCGTGGTGCCGGGCGTATCGTCAATCAGAATATCAAGCTTGGACAAGGTCTGCGTGGCCTCGTTGATATTGGCCCACTGCTCGGGGCTAATGCGACCCATGCGAAAATCACTGATCGAAATCATGGCATAGGCGCAAATCAGGCGCTGGGCAATTTCCTTGCCCGACATCTCCAGCGAGAAAAAGCCGACGGTGTAGCCCGCAGCGGCGGCATTGAGCGCCAGGTTTAGAGCGAACGAGGTCTTACCCACGGCGGGGCGGGCGCCGATAATGATGAGCTGGCCCTCACGGAAGCCCATAAGCATGCGGTCGAGTGACGGGAAGCCCGTGGGAACGCCCACTGCCTGGCCACCGGCCTGGCACACTTCCTCGGCCTCGTTATAGGCCTCGACCATAAACTCGGTCAGTGTCTTGTAGCTCGACTTAACCTCGCGCGCCGTAACCTTGAGCAGCTTGCTCTCGGCCAGCTCCACGACCTCTTTGGTATCGGTGGGGGCGTTGTAGGCCAGCGCGTTAATCTCGTTGGTGGCACCAATCAGCTCACGCAGCATCGAATCGCGACGAACGATGGCGGCATGGTGCTGCCAGTTGACGAGCGACAGGGTCTGACCCATCAGCTCCAAAATGTACGCCTCGCCGCCCACGGCATCGAGCTTGTTGATGCTTCGCAGGTAATCGATCAGCGAGATGGAGTCGATGGGAATGCGACTGTTGTACATATCGACCATCGCGGTATAGATGGTCTTATGAATGGGCCGGTAGAAATCATCGGGCTGCAGCTCGACCTGGGCTTCTTCGACCACCTCGGGCGATAGCAGCATGGCGGCCAGTACGTTGGCCTCTGCATCTTGGTTTTGGGGGAGACCCAACTTGGAGCCGCGGTCCTCGACCGTCAGCCATGTCTCCCTATCGTCATATGCCATGAGCATCCTCATTCATATCGCTTGCGAGCATCCATAGTATCAGCCACAGCTTTAAATCGAGGCGCGCCTTAACAATCATCACCGAACCAAACGGATGAACGGTCCCTTATGTGCGTTGTGTTAGACGGGACTGCGGACGATTTCTTGGACCGTTACGCGCCCTTCCCAGCGCGGCGCGGAACTCGGCCGGCGTGCGGCCGCCGAGCGCATCGCTGCGCCTCTCCGTATTGTATCGGCCGATCCAGCCCCCGAGCTCCTCGATGAAGCGGGCAGGGGTCCAGCCCGACCAGTCCCTGCCGTGCCAGAACTCCCTCTTGAGCAGGCCGAAGAAGCCCTCCATCGCCGCGTTGTCCGGGCTGCAGCCCTTGGCGGACATGCTCCTGGCGAGGCCGTGCCCCTCGCAGATCGAGATCCAGCCGGGCCAGCGGTAGTGGCCGCCGCGGTCGGAGTGGATGACGGGGCGCTCGCCGGGCGCGAGCAGCGCGCAGGCGTCCTCGAGCGTCGAGTTGGCGAGCGCGGCGTCCGGTCTCTCGCCGGCCCTCCACGCCACGACCGAGGAGTCGAAGCAGTCCCTGATGGCCGACAGGTAGACCTTCCTGCCGGAGGGCAGCCTGAACTCGGTGATGTCGGTGAGCCACAGGAAGTTCGGCAGGGCCGAGCGGAAGTCGCGGCGCACGAGGTTCGGCGGGGCCGGCGTCGGCTCGCCCGCATAGGAGCTGTAGGGCCTCCTCTTCCTCCTCATCCACCTGGGGACCAGGCCCTCCTCGCGCATGATGCGGAGGACGACCTTCTCCGAGGCGCGCACGGGCTCGTCGAGCTCGCGCAGGCGCGCCGTCACGAAGCGGTACCCCCGCGCCCCCTCGCCGTCCTCGGTGAAGATCCTGCGCACGAGCGCGCGCAGGGGCGCGCGCCGGTCGGGCCTCGCGATCGCGCGGCGCTGGTACTCATAGGAGCTCTTTGATATCCCCAAGGAACTCGTGAGTTCTCTCAAGGACCACTTCCCCGCAGGCCTCAGGCGGTCTATCACCAGGGTCTTCTCCCTGTTCGACATCCCGTCGAGGCTCTCGGCTTTTAAAACGTCCTGCACCGCCCTCAGCACCGCGTTCTCGAGCCTGAGCCGCTCGATCAGGGCGTCCTTGTCCTCCGGGTCGATGTCGGGGTAGTCGGGGCCGTCCCCGACGAGTCGCGGCAGGTCCATTCCTCCACCGGCCCTTCCCGCGGGCTTGCGCACGTCCCTGATCCAGCGCCAGACGGACGTCTTGCCGGGCCCGCCGAGTATCTCGGTTATCTCCATGACGGTGAGCCCGGCGCCGCGAAGCGCCCTGGCCCTCTCCACCATTCTCCTACTGTATGCCATGCGGACTCCGTTCCGGACCTCAACGGTCCAACTTTTTGTCCGCAGTCCCGACCGCTTTGGATACTGGGACTTTTCCTATAATCTTTCTTGCTTAGATAGCAGGCGAAAGCGAAGGAGCTCCTATGGTCACCAAGGATGATGCGTGTTGGATAATCGGCCTTTCCGCAGGTGCGGGCATTGGCGTATACCTTGATGGCGGCTGGGGCATCGATGCGCTTGTCGGGCGTGAGACCAGGGCTCATAACGACATCGACCTGTTCGTTCAGCGCGGGGATTACCAAAGGTTCGTGGATCTAATTGCTGATGAGGGGTTTTCCGAGGTGGCTGCATCTTTCACCACCGAAGATCACACGGTGTGGCAAGACGAGGCGGGGCGCATCGTCGACCTGCATTGCTTCGATTTCGCCGAGAATGGCGATATTCTGTATCAGGGAGATCGTTTTCCCGGGGAGGTCTTTTCGGGGAGGGGGCGCATCGGCGAGGTGGAGGTGTCGTGCATCGACCCCGAAAGCCAGCTGTTGTTTCACTTGGGCTATCAGCATGACGAGCACGACGCCCACGATGTCATGCTCCTATGCCGTGAGTACGGTTTCGACGTTCCCGAAGAATATCGCTAGCTGTTGCTATTTGCATCGGGGCACGACTTCAGCGCTTGCCGCAGATGCGCTGCGCCAGACCGCCCTGGACATCACGCCACGCCGTATATGGCCCTCCGCGCACGCGAGTCCCATTTCGCCTGCTTGATCCAGTACTCGTAGAACGGATAGGGGGTCACCTTGTACTGGCGCCAGGTCTTCTCGTACGTGCCGCGGGCTGCCTGCCTCACTATGAGCTCGTCCGCGCTCCTGCGGACCTTGAAGCACCATGTCCACTTGAACCAGGCGAGGTAGTTCTCGAGGCGTCTCGTGGAGACACCCCGGAACCTGCCGATGAAGTGCCTCATCTGGGAGTGGAGGCTGTTCACCCTGTTGATGGCGTGCTCCTCCCTCTTGCTGGCGATGTGCGCGCCGACGCCGAGGGCGGGCAGGACGCGGCGGTACACGTGCGCACGGTCCGTCGAGATTATCGCGCCGACCGCGAGCTTGTCGGCGAGCAGCTCCCTGGCTGCCGCCTCGTCGAGGCCGCCCCTCCCCGCGATCTCGTAGAAGATGTCGCCGGCGTCGTTGATGCCGGTGAGCACGCATATCTCCTCGTGCCCGTCGGTTCCCTGCGACCTTGTGCGGGGCTTCCTGGGCATGCCGGACTCCGACCTGGAGCGGTTTCCCTTGAAGCTCTCCCTGAAGAAGCACTCGTCGAGCTCGGCCCCGCCGCCGGCCTCCACGCGGAAGGCGGGCATGCGCTTGGCCATGGCCTCGAGCAGCCTGTGGCGCATGAAGAACGCCGTCTTGAGGCACACGCCGCACTTTTCCGCCGACTCGCGCAGCGGGAGCATGTCCACGTGGCACTCCGCGAACCTCATCCAGGCCGACCTGTCGAGCTTGGTGGTGGAGAAGATGCGCATGGTGGCGTCGGTGAAGGTCCTGGCGCACCCTCGGCAGAGGAACCGCTGACGGCCGCTCCCGTCTCGCCCCCTCTTCACGTAATGCGGGGAGCCGCACCAGGGGCAGGCTCTGTCGGGATCGTCTTCCGCCCCCTCGCTTGCCGCGAGTTCGAAAAGCTCCGCGTCTATCAGCGCCTTGAGCGATCTCAGGGCCCTGCTCTTCTCGGCAGCCGTCATCTGCGGGAGGAACTGCCTCGTCAGCTGGGTGAGCAAGTCTTCCATTGCAACCTCCATCTCTCCTGATGATGGAATTGTCGCAACCGGGGCCCCGTCGCGTGTACTGCGTGCAGGACACTTATCCAAAGTGGTCTAACACAACGCTTATGTGGGACTGCATCTCAATGTATGACGTGACACCCACTCAGCGCAAAAAATAAAAGGGCGCCCCGGTCTCTCAGAGCGCCCTTCTTAGAACAAGATTGTTGCGTTGCAGCAAATGCTACTCGGCAGCAGCCTCGGTCTCGACCTCGGCGGTCTCGGCCTCGGCGACCTCAGCGGCCTCCTCGACCTCAGCATCGGCAGCGAGCTCCTCGGCGGTAACGCCGACGAGAACGACAACCTCGGCCTTGATCTCGCGGTACAGCGAGATGGCAACGGTGTGGGCACCGGCAACCTTGATGGGCTTGCCGAGCTCGACGCGCTTGCGGTCGATGTCCATACCGAGCTGATCCTTGATGGCGTCAGCGATCATAGCGGCGGTGACGGAGCCAAAGAGGATGCCCTCGTCGCCGACCTTGACGTCAACGGTGACCTGCTTGCCCTCGAGGGCAGCCTTGGTCTCGTTGGCGGTAGCCAGACGGACGGCCTCGCGCTTGGCTATGTTGTTGCGACGCTCGTCAAGCTGCTTGAGGTTGCCCTTGGTGGCGGCAACAGCGAGCTTCTTGGGGAACAGGAAGTTCTCAGCGTAACCCTGAGCGACCTCTACGACGTCACCCTCGCCGCCCTTGCCCTTGATCTCATCGAGAAGAATAACCTTCATGATGCGTCTCCCTTCTTAGCCGCGGTCGCGGTTGCCACGAGAGGAAACCACGGGGACGGTGTACGGCAGGAGAGCCATCTCGCGGGCACGCTTGATGGCGTTGGCGATGTCATGCTGATGCTGCGTGCAAGCGCCAGTGACGCGACGGGGCTTGATCTTGCCACGGTCGGTCATGTACTTACGGAGAAGCTGAGTGTCCTTATAGTCGATGAACTCAGTGTTCTCCTTGCAGAACTGGCAGTACTTACGACGCGGCTGACGTGCAGAAAAATCATTAGCCATGTCAAAATACCTTTCATTTGGCAACTTCGGCGAACCGAAGCCGCCTCTCACTCAAAAATAGGTGAACAACCCTTAAAACGGGATGTCCTCATCGTAGACGTCGACCGCGGGCGGCGTAGCCACCGGTGCGGCAGGACGTGCTGCGGGCGCGGGAGCTGCGGGGGCGTAACCGCCCTGATCGTAGCCACCCTGGCCACCACGGGAGCTCATAAACTCAATCTCATCGACGATGACCTCAAGCTTGCTCCTGCGCTGACCGTCGCGCTCCCAAGAGCTGTAGCGCAGCTTGCCCTCGATCGCGACCTTGTTTCCCTTTGCCAGGAAACGGCTCACGGCCTCGGCGCGGGTGCCGAACATAGTGCAGTCGACAAAGTTGGGATAGTCCTCCCACTCGCCAGTCTGCGCATTGCGGCGGCGATCGTTCACGGCGACGCCAAAGGACAGAACCTGGGTTCCGCCGGCAGTGGCGCGCAGCTCGGGATCGCGGGTGAGGTTACCGGTGATGTTCACTCGATTGATGCTCATTACTCACTACTTCCTCTTGGGGCACAAGCCCAGTCCAAAACGACAGTCTTACTCCTGGTCGTCGCGACGGACGATCATGTGGCGGACCACAGCGTCGGTGATGCGCAGGACGCGATCAAGCTCGGCGATCTGGGTGGGATCTGCGTGGAAGTTGATGAGGGTGTAGTCACCATCGGTGAGGTCGTTGATCTCGTAGGCGAGCTTGCGCTTGCCCCACTCGTCAACGGAGTCGACCTTGCCAGCGCCCTCAGCGATCGTGGTATCGATACGCTTCATAACAGCGAGACGAGTCTCGGGGTCGAGCGACGGGTCAACAAAGAACAGCAGTTCATAAGCCTTCATATTGTCACCTCCTCTGGACAAATGTGGCTTCAGGTCGTGAAGGTGCGCCTGAAGCAGGAAAAGACTTGGTAATAGTATCTTTCAACCTCCCAGGCTGCAAGAATATGCAGCTACAACCTCATGACCTCCACATATGCCCATACTCGCACGGCCTTTCTTGCGTATTCCAACCAAATGCTGTCCAGATGCCTGACGGATCTGTGTTCAAGATACGGTGCCGTGGGGACAAGCTGAGCCAAGCCGCAGGTCAGCGGGCACAAGGCTGTGGTCGCAAAATGCATACCAGTGGCCCACAGCACCACCCAAAGATTTTTAAATTCATTGCCAAGTCGCTTATGAATACCCTTTTTTGAACAATTGAGTTGATCAACCACGCTGGTCGGAAGCCGTTTTTTGGGACCTCAAGCCCCACTGCAGCGCCAAGCACGGCCAAGCGTTTTAAAAAATGCCAACTTTTCTGTTTGCACTTTGCGATTCCTCGTGTATACTGACTTTCGCATTTAACGGAGAGTTGTCCGAGTGGCCGAAGGAGCACGATTGGAAATCGTGTAGGCGTCAAAAGCGTCTCCAGGGTTCAAATCCCTGACTCTCCGCCAGTTAATTCCAAAGCAGGCCTTCGAGCCTGCTTTGTTTTTACCCCACGCGGAGGGGTGGCAGAGTGGTTGAATGCGGCGGTCTCGAAAACCGTTTGGCCTGTATAAGGTCACGAGGGTTCGAATCCCTCCTCCTCCGCCATTTTGGTTGAGAAAGCTCCCGAAAACGGGGGCTTTTTTGTTTAGAGTCCCTTACAAGCAAATACGGCGGAGGAGGAGGGATTCGAACCCGTCAGGACGCGGAGCGTAAAGAAAACGCGCCAGTGGCACGTTTTTAGCGCAGCGCGGTCGGCGCAAGCCGACCGAATAAATTTTGAGCTCCGCTCAAAATTTGGACATCCCTCCTATTCAGCCACGTCCCCCATTGCTTTCGATTTCACCTTGAATCTCAAACATGTACATCACCCTCCAAAAACGACATTTTTCGGCATCTTTGGAGGCTGATGCACATGTTTGGTACCCATGACCGTTCCCAGTCCCTACCGTTTGCCGAGCAATAGGGTCTCAATCGCCGCCAACCATGTACTATGTACGGGCATTGTTCAAACCCGAGAATCAAAGGACCTCATCTTGCCCGTCGTCGCCGCTATGACTGTTACTTCACACGCCTCGGATGCCATGGTCGCTATCCCATTTTGGCTCGAGATGTTCGCCGTTGTCGCGGCATCGATCTCGGGCGTGCTGGTCGCTCGCGAGCACAAGCTCGACCTGGTGGGCGCGGTCGCGCTCGCGGTGGTCTGCGGTCTGGGCGGCGGTCTTTTGCGCGATATGACGCTCCAGGTCGGCAACGTCTACATCCTCAACCAGCCCATGGCACTACCGCTCTCCATCGCCACAGCCGCCATCATCTATATCTTCCCGGCAATCGTCGATAAGCCCGAAAAACTCATTCCCCTGCTCGACATCATCTCGGTCGGCATCTATGCAGCAACCGGCGCGGACAAGGCGTTGGTGTACGGATTTGCGCCCGCCGTATGTATCATGATGGGCTTCTTTACCGCCGTGGGCGGCGGCATGCTGCGCGACGGCTTTATGGGCGTGGTCCCGGGCATTTTCCAACGCACCAACTTCTATGCCATCGCGGCCATCGCCGGATCGGCAAGCTATGTAGCCCTCGTCATGAGCGGCCTCATGAGCAATGTTGCCGCACTGGTCGTATGCGTTGTGGTGACCATGGGGCTGCGTTGGCTATCACTGCGCTTTGACATTAAAAGCCCTACCGAGGAAGACATCGCGCGCTTTTTGCACCGTAAAAAGTAGGTAGCACAGCACAACCCCTCGAAATGCAACCGAGAGATTCTTTTAGAGCGCCCGCGCGTTGGGTACCCTGTTAGATACCTGTCGAGTATCTAACGAAGGATTCACTATGCCTTGCAACCAAGTACCGTCGATCCGGCGCCACAAAGCGCAGACCCGCATCACCATCCTATTCGCGCTGATTGCGCTCGCGCTCACCGCACTTCCCACGGTGTCGTTCGCCGGCACCGACACCGCGGGAAACGTGCTCGCAACCGAAGTTGACTCAACTCCGTCCGGTATCGAAGGCGACCTGTACTGGGCCGGCCAAAGTCTCAACCTAGACGACGCCTCCATCGGCCGCGATATTATCGCGGCGGGTGAGAACCTGTCGATTCGCGATTGCACCGTAGGCGGCGCCGTTCGCCTGGCGGCACGCACCATCGATATCGCCAAAACCGCAATCGATGGCAGCGTCACGGTGGCCGGCCAGCACGTCGTGCTCAACACCGGCAGCACCGCCAACTGTTTTTACGCGGCAGGCGAAACGGTCGCCCTGCGCGGCTCCGCCAAATCGGCGGCGCTTGCCGGCGACACCGTAACCATCGACGGCACCGTCGATGGCGATGTTGAGGTCTGGGCCGACAAGCTCATCCTGGGTAAAAACGCCCGCATCACCGGCACGGTGAACGCCCACGTCTCACAGGACCCCGAGCGGGCCGAGGGCGCCCAGGTCGGAGCTCTCAAGATCGACCGGACCGAGAACGAGAACACCTCTACGGCCAACGACATTATCGGCGGCATCGTTGCCGCGGCGCTTTCCACCTGCTTTGTCGCCATCCTGCTTGAGCTTGTCTTTCCACGCGCAACCGCCAGCGCTGCCGGCATGCTCCATCAGCGTCCCATGCCGCTGTGGGTAAGTGGTCTTCTGGGCACGGTCGCCGTCGCTCCCGCCGTGCTGCTGCTCATCATCTCGATTGCAGGCCTGTCGCTCGCCGCCGCCCTCATGTGCGGCGTCATCGGCATCGCTTTGGTCTCGGCGGCATTTACGGGCACCGCGGTCGCGCGCATGGTCGGACACAACCAAAACCGCTACGCCATGGCCGCCGTGGGCGGTATCGTCGCGGGCGCACTCACGGCACTTCCTCTTATGGGCAACTTTGTCAGCGGTGTAGCCTTCGTCTTCACGCTCGGCTACGCCATCCAGATCATCTGGCGCAACGCCCACCTCAAGCCGCAGCAGCCGGCTAACACGCCAGGACTCCCCACCGCCTAGCCGCCAACCACCACAAAAGGGCCAGGCACCTTTGTGGTGGCGCAAAGCAACCTGATCCCATTGCACCAAAAAGGGCGCCGACCATTGCGGTCGACGCCCTTTCTTATTGGCAGTTATAAGCCCCAGCGCTTATTTGTTGACCTGGCCGGCGCGGACGGCTGCCTTCTTACGGTCGGTGGCGTTGAGCAGACGCTTGCGCAGGCGGATGTTCTTGGGAGTAATCTCCACCAGCTCGTCGTCGGCGATGTACTCCAGCGCCTCCTCCAGAGAGAAGGTGCGAGGCGGCACCAGCTGCACGGAGATGTCGGAGGTCGAGGAACGCTGGTTACCCAGGTTCTTGGTGCGGGCGATGTTGACGACCATGTCGCCGGCCTTGCTGCGCTCGCCCACGATCATGCCCTCGTAGCACTCGGTACCCGGCTCAACAAACAGCTGACCGCGCTCCTGCAGCGTACCCAGGGCGTAGGCAACGGCCTTCTCGGTGGTCATGGAGATCATGGCGCCGTTCTGGCGGTTGCCGATCTCGCCGGCGTAGGGGCCATACTCCAGGAAGGTGTGGTAGAACACGCCCTCGCCGTGGGTGACGTTCATGATGCGGTTCTTAAGGCCCATGATGCCACGCGTCGGGATCTTAAACTCAAGGTGCGTCACGATGCCCGAGGTATCCATGCTCGTCATGATGCCACCGGAGGTGCCGAAGACCTCAACGACCTTGCCCGAGTACTCGTCCGGGCACTCGACGACGGCCTGCTCGACAGGCTCCATCTTGTTGCCGTTCTCGTCCTTCTTAAACAGAACGCGCGGACGACCGACCTGGAACTCAAAGCCCTCGCGGCGCATGGACTCCATCAGAACGGACAGGTGCAGAATGCCGCGGCCCGAGACCTCGACGCCGCTCTTGTCCTCGAGCTCCTCGATCTTCATGGTCACGTTGTTCTCGGCCTCGTTGAACAGGCGCTCCTTGAGCTGACGGGCGCCAACGATATCGCCGTCGCGGCCGACGAGCGGGGAGGTCGAAGCCTCAAAGACGATGGACAGGGTCGGCGGGTCGATCTCGATGGGCTCGAGCTCGACGGGATTCTCGGGATCGGTGTAGACATCGCCGATATCGGTGCGGTCGATGCCCACAACGGCGGCAATGTCGCCGGCGCCGACTTCCTGGCACTCGGTACGGCCCAGGTAGTCGAAGGTAAAGAGTTGCTTGACGGTAGCGGTGGCGCTGGAGCCGTCGTTCTTGACGACCAAGATCTGGTCGCCCTGGTGGATGGTGCCGGAGTACACGCGGCCGATGCCGATACGGCCGACGAAGTTGGAGTGATCGATGGTCACGCACTGCATGGCCAGCGGAGCGGTCTCGTCAACCTCGGGTGCGGGCATGTCGTCGATGATCATGTCGAGCAGCGGGTACATGTCCATGTTGCCGTCCTCGGGATCATGACGGGCAAAGCCGTTGACGCCGCTGGCGTAGATGACATGCTCCATGGCAAACTCAAGCTGGTCGTCGGTAGCGCCCAGGTCGGCCATAAGGTCCAGGCAGTCGTTGTAGGCCTTCTCGGGGTTGGCACCCGGACGGTCGATCTTGTTGATGACGATCATGATCTTAAGGCCGGTGTCGATAGCGTGACGCAGCACGAAGCGGGTCTGGGGCATGGGGCCCTCAAAAGCGTCGACCAGCAGCAGGGCGCCGTCGGCCATACGCAGCACGCGCTCGACCTCACCGCCAAAGTCGGCGTGGCCCGGGGTGTCGATGACGTTGATCTTGACGTCCTTGTACTCGATAGAGATGTTCTTGGCGAGAATCGTAATGCCGCGCTCGCGCTCCTGGTCGTTAGAGTCCAGGACGCGGTCCTCGACCTGCTGGTTGGCACGGAAGGCGTCCGTGGCACGCAGGAGCTTGTCGACCATCGTCGTCTTGCCGTGGTCGACGTGGGCGATGATGGCGATGTTCCTCAGATTGTCTACGCGCATGTAGTTCCCCTATCTTCTATCCATATACAAACGGCACGCGTATGCGGCCCGCCCAGCGATACAACGCTCAGCGGGAATATTGAGCCTTTTACCGAAAACTCGTTTATTTTAGCGATTTTAGATAAGAGGGGTTTCCTCACCTGCAGGTTCAGGGTCGCTCCACATAAAACCATCGCCGGCACCCATGCCCTCATACAGCACGTATGCCGAAAAACCGCTCTCGAGCGTGGTTTCGAAGAAGCTCACGAGCAGGGCGTCGTGATAGCCGCCGTCAATTTCGACACAACCGGTGTAGCCGATGGCATAGCGGGCGATGCGGCCCAGGCCCTCGTCCTTAAGACCCATCTTGTGCTCGGAGATAAAGTTGGTGGCCGCCTCGAGGCATGCCTCTTCGCCGTCCTCGTCGAGCGCCGCCAGATATCGGTTGGAAGCAGCGTCCTCGATCGCCACAACTACGCCCGGGTTCTCGCCGGCGGCAAGGTCGTCCAAGAACGCACCAATCAGGTCACACACCATGGCGTCGAGCTCGGCGGAGACGTTACCGGCGTCCTGCATATCCTGTGCCATCTTTAGACCTTCCCATCGAGTCTGGCGTCGTTACAGTTCTTGTGCCTCGGCAGCGATCTTGGCGGCAGCGTCGCGGGCGCGCATCATATCCATCGCGCGCTTGTCGAGTACCTTGATCTGGTTGGTCAGCATTACTGCATCGACCACACCCCAGATTACCAAGCCTGTTGAAATCGAAAACCCAAGCGCACCAACTGTACCACGAAGGCGCGAGCAGATTGCCGCGACAAGGGCGGAGACGACAACCATCTTGATAAACGAGCCGCGGCGCTCGCGAAGCGTGCGGGCCTGCGTCACATAGGCAATGCGTGCCGCCTCGGATGCCTCCGAGCGCATCTGGGCCTCGCGCGCAATGGCCGCCGCCTCAGCCGACATACCGCTGGCCATCAGCGAACACTCCGCAACCCTGC
This sequence comes from uncultured bacterium, assembly GCA_905215445.1. Classification (GTDB taxonomy): domain Bacteria; phylum Actinomycetota; class Coriobacteriia; order Coriobacteriales; family Coriobacteriaceae; genus Collinsella. The sequence goes on from CAJMPZ010000001.1 coordinate 69,239, forward strand.
CGCCCCGCATTTAGAAGTCATCGGGGGAGAGCGTATGGACGAACTCGTCGAACTTCTCGAACTCCTGCTCGTCGTCGACATCCTCGGCGTGGGTGGAAACAGTGCCCAGGCGATTCATGATGTCGTCCTCCACAAACATGGGAGCATTGCTGCGCACGGCAAGGGCAATGGCATCACTGGGGCGGGCGTCGATCTTGCGCTCCTCGCCATCGGCCAGTACGACGATCGTCGCGTAGAACACCGGCGGCTCGGCGCGAACGATCTCGATGCGCTCGAGCTTGGCGCCCAGGGCGTCAACGGTATCGAGCAACAGGTCATGGGTGATCGGGCGCTCGGCGCGGCCGCTATCGATGCCGCGGCTGATGGCAGCAGCTTCAAACGAACCAGTCTGAATGGAAAGGGAGCGCAGCGGCGCGGGCGAGTCCGATTTGCTGCTGCGCTCACGAAGCACGATAAGCGATGGCACGGGACCGGCGGCCATGACGATGGTCTCTATGTCGACACGAACCATGGAACACCTCCGGTACGTAGCGGTTAACACGCGGCAGCCCGCCGCATTGAATAGCTATACTACCCAATCTTTCGCACAGCACACAAAATCAAAGTAGTTAATTTGGGACGGGGCTTTTTTGACTACTTTCAGTAGGTAAGAAAAAAGCCCCGAGGCAACGCCCCAGGGCTCTTCACAGTTTTGATGGTGGACCTGACAAGATTCGAACTTGTGACCTCCCGGTTATCAGCCGGACGCTCTAACCAACTGAGCTACAGGTCCATCATGGTGGAGGTTAGGGGGATCGAACCCCTGACCTCAGGCTTGCAAAGCCCGCGCTCTCCCAGCTGAGCTAAACCCCCACGGAGACAGTAATAAACACCCCAGCGGCGACTCGGCTCTCGCTGGGGTGTTTATTGCGAAAGAAAGTGGTGGACCTGACAAGATTCGAACTTGTGACCTCCCGGTTATCAGCCGGACGCTCTAACCAACTGAGCTACAGGTCCATCGCGCAAGGGATATATTAGACGAGTCGTTACGCGCGCGTCAACAACTTTTTTGAAAATCTTTGAGGGGGGTGGTCGCCGGGCTGACGAGATGGTTTTGGTTTGCTGCTCGGACAGTCCTGCGCAAGACGAAGGCCACATTAAGTGGCCTTCTTTGCGTGCGGAACTCGCGACAAACCAAAACCATCTCGTCAGCCCGGCGACCATGGGGTCCCAAGGTTTTCAAAAAAGCGGTCGGCGCGCAGGTGCGCCGACCGCCGATATATGGGGTCTGATATTTTCTACCAGCTAGGGCCTCTTACTCGTCTAGGAGATCCTCTGGCATGTCGTTGCCGTCGCCTAGGTCGACTGGGGCCTCTTCGGTGTCGGCTGCGGCCTCGGCGCCTTCGCCTTCGGGTTTTTCCTTGGCTGCCGTCATGCGGGCTACGGCGCAGATGCGGTCGTTGTCGTCGACGGTCATCATCTTGACGCCCTGGGTAGCGCGGCCAGTCTGGCTGATCTCGTCGGTCTTGACGCGAATGACCGTCGCGCCCTCCGTCACGATGAACAGCTCGTGCTGCGGGCCCACCGTCTTCATGGCCGCGAGATTGCCCTTACGCTCGGTCATTTGGATGGTGTAGACGCCCTGGCCGCCGCGATTCTGCTCCGGGTAGTCCGCGACCGGCGTGCGCTTGCCGTAGCCGCGCTCGGTGATGACGAACAGATCGCCGTTGCCGTTAGTGACTTCCATGCCCAGAACGCTCACGCCGTCCTTCATACCGATACCGCGAACGCCGCTGGTATCGCGGCCGGTGGCGCGCACCTGTTCCTCGGAGAACATGATCGCCTTGCCCGCGGTGGTGGCCAGGATAATCTTGTCGCCCTCGCGCACGCGGCGCACGTTCAGCAGCGCGTCGTCGTCACGCAGGTTGATAGCGATCAGGCCGTCGCGACGGCTGCGGTCATACGCGCTCATCACGGTCTTCTTGACCATGCCGCTCTTGGTGGCAAACATCAGATACTCGTCGGCAGGGAACTCGCGGCAGCTGATGACGCTCGCGATCTTCTCGCCCTCCTCGAAGGGCAGCAGGTTGACGATCGCGGTACCGCGTGCCTGGCGCGTACCCACCGGCAGCTCGTGCACCTTCAGGCGATAGACCTTGCCCTTGCTCGAGAAGAACAGCACGTACTCGTGCGTGGACGCGATGAACATCTCGTCGATGACGTCGTCCTCTTTGAGGTTGACGCCCGAGACGCCCTTGCCGCCGCGCTTCTGGGCGCGGTAGGCGGCCACCGGGATGCGCTTGACATAGCCGGTGTGGGTGATGGTCACGACCATGTCCTCGTCGGCAATGAGGTCCTCGACGTCCAGGTCCTTCTCGACATGGCTGATCTCGGTGCGGCGCTTATCGCCGAACTTCTTGGAGATCTCGCGCATCTCTTCCTTAATGACGCCCAGGATCTTCCCCTCGTGCGCCAGCAGGTCCTCGTAGTAGGCGATGGCGCGGCGCAGGCCGTCCAGCTCTTCCTGAATCTTGTCGCGCTCCAGGCCGGTCAGGCGGCGCAGCTTCATCTCGAGGATGGCCGTGGTCTGCTCGGGCGTAAAGCCAAAGCGCTCGATCAGGCGGCTGCTGGCCTCGGAGTCGGTCTGCGAGGAACGGATGATGCTGATGACCTCGTCAATATGGTCGAGAGCCATCAGGTAGCCCTCAAGGATATGCGCGCGGGCCTGGGCCTTCTTAAGGTCGAAGCGGGTGCGGCGGGTGACGACGTCGACCTGGTGGTCGATGTAGTGCTGCAGCATCTCGCGCAGGCTCAGGCATTTGGGAACGCCGTTGACAAGCGCCAGGTTGTTGGCGCCAAAGGTCGTCTGCAGCGAGGTGTACTTGTACAGGTTGTTGAGCACGACCTGCGGGATGACGCCCTTCTTGAGTTCGATGACCAGACGGATACCCTTCTGGTTGGACTCATCGCGCATATCCGAGATGCCCTCGATGCGCTTGTCGTTGACGAGCTGGGCGATCTTCTCCTGCAGGGTGCCCTTGTTGACCATGTAGGGAATCTCGGTAAAGACCAGGCGGCTGCGGCCGGTCTTGGTGGACTCCACGTGGGCCTTGGCGCGCACGGTAATGGAGCCGCGGCCGGTCTCGTAGCTCTGCTTAATACCGGCACTGCCCATGATGATGGCGCCGGTGGGGAAGTCCGGACCGGGCATGATCTGCATGAGCTCGTCGACAGTGGCATCGGGATTATCGATCAGGTAGCAGGTGGCCTCGATCGCCTCGGTGAGGTTGTGCGGGGCGATATTGGTGGCCATGCCGACGGCGATGCCTTGGCTGCCGTTGACCAGCAGGTTGGGGAAGCGCGCAGGCAGCGCCTGAGGCTCGGCGAGCGATTCGTCGTAGTTGGGCTGCCAGTCGACGGTATCCTTCTGCAGGTCACGCAGCAGCTCCATGGCGGGCTTTGCCAGGCGGCTCTCGGTGTAACGCATGGCTGCCGCGCCGTCGCCGTCGATGTTGCCGAAGTTGCCGTGACCGTCGATGAGCGGCGTGCGCATGGAGAACCACTGCGCCAGGCGAACCATGGCCTCGTAGACCGCGAAGTCGCCATGCGGGTGGTACTTACCGATAACTTCGCCGACCGTCCAGGCCGACTTCTTGTGTGGGCGGTTGGGGTAGATGCCGCTCTCGTTCATTGCGTACAGGATGCGGCGGTGCACCGGCTTTAAGCCGTCACGCACGTCCGGCAGGGCGCGGGCCGTAATGACCGACATCGAATACTCGATGAACGACTGCTTCATCTCGCGGCCAAACTCCGAAATCTGGAGCTGGCCGCCGTTGATATCCTCACCGGCCGAGGCACCACGGTCGACTTCGCCAAAGCTCTCCTCGAGCTCGGCGTCGTCGTCCTCTTCCTCATCATCATCGGCATCGGGGTTATAGGCGTCCGGGTCGCCGTCCTCGCCCTGCTCAGCACGGGCAAGCAGGCGCTTCAGATCATCGGGCATACCGGCGTCGCCGGCCTCGTCCATACCCTCGTTATTGTTGATATCGTCTGCCACGTTACCTCCTCTTAAGCGTCAAGGAAGCGTGCATCATGTGCGTGCTTCTCGATGTACTCGCGGCGATAGCCGACCTCGGAACCCATCAGCTCGCGCACGGCGCGGTCTGCCACCACGGCATCCTCGATCGACACGCGCTGCAGGATGCGGGTCTTGGGATCCATCGTCGTCGAGGCAAGCTGCTTGGGGTCCATCTCGCCCAGGCCCTTGTAGCGCTGGACGGTATAGCCCTTGCGCTTCTTGGTGATCTTGCCGTCCTTGGCCTTGCCGTCCTCGTCGTTGTCGTCGGGGTTCAGGCCCAGACTCTGGATGGTGTCGCGCAGGATCTCGTCTTCGGGCTGGCGGCCGTTGGGATACACGTAGTGGATCTTGTTGCGCACCTTAATGCCAAAGATGGGCGGGCAGGCAACATAGACGTAGCCGGCATCGATCAGCGGACGCATGTACTTGTAGAAGAACGTCAGCAGCAGGATGCGGATATGCGCACCGTCGACGTCTGCATCGGTCATGATGATGATCTTGTGGTAGCGCGCCTTGGTGATATCGAAGTCGCCGCCGCCGCCGGCGCTCGTCGTGACGCCGCAGCCGATCGCGGTAATCAGCGACTGGATGGTGTCACTCGAGAACGCGCGATGGTCACCAACGCGTTCGACGTTCAGAATCTTGCCGCGCAGGGGCAGAATCGCCTGGATGTCTCGGCGACGGCCGTCCTTGGCCGAACCGCCTGCCGAGTCGCCCTCTACGATGAAGAGCTCGGTCAGCTCGGCATCGCGCACCGAGCAGTCAGCGAGCTTACCGGGCAGGGACGCCGTCTCGAGCAGGCTCTTGCGGCGGGTCGCCTCGCGCGCCTTGCGGGCGGCGTTGCGCGCCTTGCAGGCCTGTTGCGCCTTCTTGACGATCTCGCGGGCGGGCTTGGGATGCTCCTCCAAGTAATCGGCGAGGCCGTCGGTCACGATCTTGAGCGTGAGCGCGCGCATATAGGAGCTGCCGAGCTTGGCCTTGGTCTGCCCCTCAAACTGCGGATCGGGCAGCTTGACCGAGATAACGGCCGAAAGGCCCTCGCGCACATCGTCGCCGGTCAGGTTGGCGTCTTTTTCCTTGAGCAGGTTCTGTTTGCGCGCGTAGTCGTTGATCACGCGGGTGAGCGCGGTGCGGAAGCCCTCAAGGTGCATGCCGCCCTCGGGAGTGTAGATGTCGTTGGCAAACGACATGACGTTCTCGCCGTAGCCGCTATTCCACTGCAGGGAAACCTCGACCTCGCCCATCTTGGCCACGGGAGCGTCCGGGTCCGATTTGCCCTCGATGTAGATGGGCTCCTTAAAGGCCTCGGGGACGTCCTTGCCCTCGTTGAGGAACTTGACGAAGTCGATGATGCCGCCCTCGTAGCAAAACTCCTCCACGTGGGGAGTCGCCTCGCGCTCGTCGGTCAGCACGATCTTGAGGTTCTTATTGAGGAACGCCGTCTCCTGCAGACGGTTGTGCAGCGTATCGAAATCGTAGATGCAGGTCTCGAAGATCTCGTCGTCGGGCCAGAAGGTGACGGTGGTACCCGTCGAATCCGAGGTGCCCACGACCTCCATCTTCTTGACGGTCTTGCCGCGCGAGAACTCCATCTCGTAGGTGTTGCCATCGCGACGAACCTGAACGACCACGCGCTTGGACAGTGCGTTGACGACGGAGATGCCTACGCCGTGCAGGCCGCCCGAGACCTTATAGGCCGAGTTATCGAACTTACCGCCGGCGTGCAAGATCGTCATAACGACCTCGAGCGTCGGGATCTTTTTAACAGGGTGCTCGTCGACGGGGATGCCGCGCCCGTTGTCGACGACCGTGATGGAGTTGTCGGCGTGGACCGTCACCTGGATCTCGGTGCAGAAACCGGCCATGGCCTCGTCGACGGAGTTGTCAACGATCTCCCACACCAGGTGATGCAGACCGCTGGCGCTCGTCGAGCCGATATACATGCCCGGGCGCTTACGAACGGCCTCGAGACCTTCGAGAATCTTAATCTCGCCGCCATCGTAATCGTTTTCGTTTGTCACACGTCCTCCTTCAGTCAAGAAAATGTGTACAGCCTTACTAGTTTATCGTAAAAAAATACCCTCGGGACCGAGGGTATTTGGCTCTACAAGGCCACCAGATGCGATTTAAGGCTCTTTTTTGCTTTGCACGCCCTTGGCCCACTCGGCACTGGCTCTCATGGCATTCTCGAGGGCCTCGCGCAGTTTTTGGTCTTCGATGGGCGCCACCTGGCGCTCGATCTCGGTGCACTCGGCCTCACTTAGGTCGGCGTGCGGGGCCGGCGGGCGCTCGGTCGTCGCCGGGCGCAGGCGCTCCTTGGCGGCGGGCGGCGTGTGACCGGGCGCGGTGGTTTTGAACACCAGGCCGTCCACATGCGCACCGGCGCGCTCCATGCGCGCACGGATGATCTCGCGCAACAGCGTCATTTCCTGCGTCCACGAGGGCGAGTCGAGATACACCAGCAGCTCATTGGACTCGGGCAGGTAGCGCAGCCCCGTCACATGCCGTCCCTCGCGCGTGCCCGAGCACACCGCGTTCCATGCGCGATAGACCGCGCGCGACTCCTCGGCGGCCTCCATCTGCGCACGGCGCTTAGGCGTTGCAGCCGCCAGGATGCGCTGGCGCTCTGCGTTCAAAAATCCACTGAAGGCGACTGTCTCGCTCTCGCGCTCGTAATTAGCACGTCTCACCCATGCTCACCACCTTGGCTCGATCAAGCAGGTCATCGGTAAAGTACCCCAGGTTGGTCGTAGTTATGACCGTCTGGATATCATCGCCGATCAGCCGCAGGAAAGCGCCGCGACGCTCGCCGTCGAGCTCGCTCATCACGTCGTCCAAAAGCAGCAGCGGGGCGGTGCCCAGGACATCGCGAGCCACGGCCACCTCGGCCACCTTCCAGGACAGTACCAGCGTGCGCTGCTGTCCTTGGCTGGCAAATGAACGGGCGGAGCGACCCGCCACGGTGAACTCGATCTCGTCGCGATGCGGTCCCACCAACGTCACGCCGCGGCGAATTTCCTCGTCGGCATGCTCGTCAAGGGCAGCCAGCATGCGCTCGTACGCCCAACCCTTCAGCTCTTCGCGATCCTCGACCTGGGGTAAATCCCCCAGCGTGGACGCATAGGTCACGTTGGCAGCCTCGCCGGACGCCACTTGCCCGTAGGCAGTGTGCACATGGCCCGCCAGCCGGTCGAGTAGGGCCAACCGGTGCACGAGCAGGGCCGAGCCCGCGCGAGCAATCGAATCGTTCCACGCGCCGAGCATCTCGCGACAGCACCAGGTCTCCTTGAGCAGGGCGTTACGCTGGGTCACGCAGCGCCCATAGGTGCTCGCAAGATCGGCATAACGCACGCTCAGCTGCATGCCAAAGTCATCGAGGGCGGCGCGGCGCACACTGGCGCCTCGCTTAACCATGTCCAGATGGTCGGGGCAAAACAGCACGCTCGGCAGAATCCCGCGCACACCGGCGGCAGAGCATCTCTTGCCGTTGCGACTAAACGAGCGCTTACCGTCCTCCGCGCTCAATCCCATATCAAGCACGCGGCCGTCGCCCTCGAGCCTCAACTCGATCTTGCACGAGCCCACGCCGTCATGGACGAGCTCGGCTGCGGTCGGATGCCTAAACGAGGCGCCGCTCGTCAGCAGCTGCAGCGCCTCTATGAGATTGGTCTTTCCCGCCGCGTTGGGTCCCGCAAGTATCGTCACGCCCTCGTCCAGGGCAAGGCGATAGCTATCGAAGCTGCGGTAGTGCGCGACGGAAAGATCGCGGGCGAACATGGTCATGGCGCAGCGCTAGATGCGGACCGGCATGACCAGGTACAGGTAGTTGATCTTGTCGTAGGACTTGAAGATGCCCGCCTGCGAGTAGCTCTTGAGCTCCAGCGTGATCTCCTTCTCCTTGGACAGGGCATTGAGGCAGCCGAAGATGTAGTGGTAGTTGAAGGCGATGGTACCCGACTCGCCCTCAGCCTCGACATCGATCGTCTCCTGCGCAAGGTCCTGGTCATTGGAAATGGAGGACAGGCCCATCTGCCCGTTCTCAACATCGATCTCGAACTTGACGGCGGGGTTGGCGCTCGCGATAACGGCCACGCGCTTGAGGGCGGCGTTAAAGGCGGCGACATCGATCTTGACGCTCGTCACGCACGAATCGGGGATGAGCTGCTTGTAGTTGGGGTACACGCCCTCGATGCGACGCGACACGTAGGTGGTGTTGCCGGCCTCGAAGACGACCTGGGTGTCGGTAGCCCCGATCATGATGGTCGCCTGGCTGGCCATGATGTTCAGCGCGTCGTTAAAGGCGTCAGCCGGAACGTTGAGCTCAAAGGAGCCCTCGAGGGTCGAGGTCTCGACCTGCGTATCGCACACGGCCAAGCGGAAGGAATCGGTCGCCACCAGGCGTACGGTGTTGTTCTCGACCTTCATGTGCACGCCGCCCAGGATGGGGCGAGCCTTGTCGGCCGAGGTGACGCGCCACACGCGGCCGACCATTTCGGACAAGACATCGGTCGGCAGCTCCACGGCACTCTCGATGGCATAGGCCGGAAACTCGGGGAAGTCATTGGCATCGAGCGTGTTCAGCCTAAAAGAGCTCTTCTCGCAACCAATCAGCACCTGGCGCTCGGACAGCTCAAAGGTGACCGGGGCATCGGGGAGGGTCTTGGTGATATTGGAGAGCATCTTACAGGGGATAACCATCTCGCCCTCTTCTTCGACATGCGCCGCGATGCGATGACGGATCGAGATAGTGTAGTTAGAGGTCTGGAATTCCAAGATGCCGTCTTGGGCCTTAACGAGCACGCCCGACAGGATGGGAAGGGTGGATGCCGAAGCGACACCCTTCATAACGACGCCGATGGCTTGTGTAAGCGAGCTCTGGCTGACGGTGAACTTCATCTTTTAATACCTTTCTATAGATATAAATATCTTAATAATAGTAATAGCACTGACGAAACTGTTGATTACTCCCAAAGACGCAGGTCAGACCAAGAAAGAGAATCGACAGCAACCTGTGTGCAACAGGGGTGGTTTTCCACGTTCAAAACCTGCGCAAAACTTTTCATCACCGCGGGTTGGGTTTTAGACACCTTATGCCCGTGGTTTCGACAAGTTTTCAACAGGTGTCTCTATTTCCCTACGAGCGCAGTGTAATTTTATCGCGCAGCGACTTGAGGTCTTCGGTGACGGTGCGGTCTTCCTGGATCATCTTCTGGACCTTTTTGTAACTCGTGCTGACGGTCGAGTGGTTGCGGTTGCCAAATTCGGCGCCCACCGCCGTGGTCGTCATCTCGCACATCTCGATGGCCAGGTAGATAGCGATATGGCGTGCTTTGGCGATATTGGCGTTGCGACGCGGGCCGATGAGCTCCTCGTGCGTCACGCCGTACTGCTCTTCGATGACGGACTGAACCGTCTGGACGTTGATCTTTTTGGCCGATGTGTCAAAGTACTGGCTGGCGATGGCGTCGATATCGTCAAAGGTGAGCTCCCCGCCATCGCGCTCGCGGTCGCCCGCCTCGCCGGCGCAGCGCTCGCAAAAGCTCTCGAGTTCGCGGATGTTGGTGCCCGAGACCTCGGCCATGTGTTTAAAGTGCTCGTCGGTTAGGTGCCCGCCGTCGCCCCCATAGGCCGCCAGCAGCGAGTCGTCGCCTGCCTCGGGAGCGGCGACGATGGTGTTCTCGTAATAGCGCTGCAAGATCTTGTATTTCATTTCGTAGCTGGGCTCTGCGACCAGGCAGAGCATGCCGGCGTTGAAGCGGCTGGTTAGACGCTCGTCCATGCTCAGGTCCTTGGGGGCGCGGTCTGCCGCGATGACGACCTTCTTGTTGTTGCGGATGAACTCGTCCATGAGCTGGAAAAAGTAGTCCACGCTCGCGCGCTTGCCGATGATGTTTTGGATGTCGTCGATGATGAGCACGTCCACGCCGTGGTACGCCTGCATGATGGGGGCGTTGCTCTTCTTTTGGCGGTCGAACTCGGTCATCAGGTCGTCCAGATATGCCTGGGAGTTGGCATACTTGACCTTGATCTCGGGCGACTTTTCGGCGAGCTCGTTTTTGATGGCAAGCAGCAGGTGCGTCTTGCCCAGGCCCGATTTGCCGTAGATGAACAGTGATGTGCACGTGCCCCGCTCGTCCGCGAGGGCGGCAAACTTGAGTGCCGAGCGATAGGCATGGCTGTTCTCGGGGCCGTAGACAAAGTTCTCAAAGGTAAATTTTGAGTTCGCGGCGAGCGGGGCTCCATCCGTATTCTGTTCGGCCGGCGCGGTCGGTGCTGGCATGGGTGAAGCGGGGGTCGCAGCTTGCGTGGATTTAGTTGGCGCTCCGCCCTTCATCTGGTTCATCATGCGACGAAAATCATCGGCCGAGAGCGTGTTCTTGATTGCAATGCCCGAATCCGCGCCCGTCGTTGCGTCGTGAGCGATGGGCATGTGCGTGACGGGTGCGTTCGTTGACGTCGCCGCCGCGGTCGGCAACGGTGCCATGGTTTCACGGGAAACATCGCTGTGCTGGTGCCCGATTGTCGGCACGTCGCCTGCGGAGGCCGGCGCCGCCGGGGAAGCAGCGGGGGCCGTGGCGGGCGCCGTCGCGGCAGCGGATTCCGTCGCGGCGCCTTGCGGTGCCACGATGTCGAGCGCGATCGGAGCAAAGGCGATTTCTTCCAGATAGGCCTCAATGGTCGGCTGATGCTTTTTGAGCTGCGCGATGGCAAAGCGCGAGGGGGCCTCGATCGTGAGCGTATCTTCGGTTAGGCTTATGGCGCGCGATTGCCCCAGCATGTTGATGAGGCGTGCATCTTGGCCGTCGCGCTGGCAAAAGGCGATGGCATCCCCCAGGATGATGCTTGCTTCCTCGTCCACTATCTCTCCCGTTCTTTAGCTCTGAGCTCGCACGCGAGCGGCGCCGAGTTCGGTCAGATGGTATTTCTGGCCATGCTTGATGACCAAGCCGGCCTGCGCCAAGTCATTGAGCGTGCGTGACCAAGTGGGGGCCGAGTTTCCAAACGCCCTCGCCAGATCGGTAGCACCGCACGCTTGATTTTGCGCCAGATAGCCCAGCGCGGCGTTGCCGCGATCGCTTACGAACACGTCCGGTTGTGGCTGCGCATACTGATTTGCTGCATTAGGATACATCATTTGAGCTGCTGGTTGTTGAGAACTCTGCATCGGCGGCATTTGCTGTTGAAAACTTTGAGGCCACTGTTGGTAAGGCTGCGGAGTCATCTGCTGGGCCCAGGGGTTGTGCTGCTGCTGCGGCATCTGCTGGTACGGCTGCTGATATCCCTGCTGGTACTGCTGTGGGAACTGCTGGCCATACCCCAGTGGCGGCATCTGCTGATATGGATATCCCTGTTGGTACGGCTGATATCCCATTTGCTGGCCACCCGGTGCCCCCGTCGCCTGCTGCATTGCTGCTGCATCCTGATCCGCCAGCGGCATGGCCTCTGGCACGTTTGGCGGCATCGACATCGACGCCGCCTGGGACTCTTGTGTAGGAAGCATTCCGGGCTGCTGCATCTGTCCCACGCGGGGCTGCATCTGTTGCGTTGCCATGGGCTGCTGCGCAAAAGCTCCCGGCAGGGGATATGCGGGCTGCTTCGTCTCGGGCCGCACGGCAGCACCGCGCCCGCCGGCGCGTTCGATTTCCTGCACGCGTTTAGGATCCAGGCTTACCGTAACCACGGTGCCGTTGCCCATGTTGTCCTCGATGGACACGGCCCCGCCGGCGTTTTCCAAATACTCCTGCACCATGGGAAACCCTGCTCCGGTTCCACGGATATAGCGCTTCATCTTGCTGTTTGCGCTGGTAACGCCAAAGTCGAAAGCGCGCTCCTTGTCGTCGATGCCGGGTCCTTGATCAGCAAAGCGGATGGTGTCTCCGCCGTCCAGAATCGAGATGATGGGCTCGGCAAAGTGCGCGTGGATAAAGTTTTCGACAATCTCGCGGATGACCATGAGCGAGATATGGCCACCTTGTTCTTTCATGCACTGGTAGACGGTGTTGGTCGTCTCTTCCAAATACGTGCGGACATCTTGCGGATCAATGACGATCACACGCGGTGTCGACAGCATGTCGTCATAGACGGCGATGCGCGCGGCGTACATGGCTTTTGGCGCCTGCGTGGTCGTCTGCTCGCCTTCGTCACGCTCTTCGCGCACGCCGGTGATGTGCTCGTTGTCGGGTGCCGGGTCTCCGGAATCGACCATGGTGTAAAAGTCGTCAGACATGCCGCTCGCAATCGTTCAAAAGGTTTCGAATAAATAGTAGCTCACCGTGCAATGTTTCTCATCTTTCGACAACTTTTCAAAACCTGTTGAAAACTTTGGAAAACGGACGAAAAGTTCTCAACATTGCCAACATGACCTGTTGAAAAATCGATGAAATATCGTGAAAAGTTGCCATGCACCGCTAAATCGAGCTCGGCTTATGGGGGAACCGTGTGAACTGCGCAACCTTTTACCTTTGATTTCTTGACATTTGAACATTGATTTCCCTACAATCTTCAAGCTCACGTGTCTATATCTGCGTCCGCGCCCCCGCGGACACTCGAAATGCAGCAGGAGGAACTTAAGATGAAGCGTACGTATCAGCCTAATAAGCGTAAGCGTGCCAAGACCCATGGCTTCCGTGCCCGTATGGCCACCAAGGGTGGTCGTGCCGTGCTCGCCCGTCGTCGCGCCAAGGGCCGCAAGCGTCTCACTGTCTAGCAGCGATACACACATCTCGCATGAAGACTATTAAGTCTCGGCAAGATTTCGAGCATGTGTTCAGTCAGGGGCGTCGTTTCAATCACCCTCTGATTCGAATGACCATATGTGAATCGGTTGGCGAAGGCGACTCCGGAAGGGTCGCCTTCGTTGGTGCTAAACGGCTCGGTTGTGCTGTCGTGCGCAACCGTTCTAAGCGTGTGATGCGCGAGGCCGCCCGCAGCTGTGGATTTCCCGTTGCGGGTTATGACATCATCTTGTTCGCAACTCCCAAGACGAGGGTTTCCTCGCCGCAGGAGATGGACAATGCATTGCGTTCGCTTATGAAACGCGCCGGCGTTGCCGGGGAGGAGCGATGAGCAATCACGTTTTGCGACGTGTTGCCATCGCTCCTATTCGCATATATCAACAGGTTATTTCGCCCTTATTGCCTGACGCCTGCATTTATTACCCAACGTGCTCGCAATACGCCGTCCAGGCGATTGAGAAGTACGGTGTTTTGAGAGGCTGCTGGCTTGCCGTGAGGCGCATCGCTCGCTGCAATCCCCTGCACGTCGGCGGTTATGACCCTGTGCCCTAGCGGGCACTCGCTATCGGAGGAAAACTTACATGTGGGATTGGATCGTTAACATCCTTTTCGAGCTGCTCAAGCTCATCCAGACCTTTGCGGTCGACTGGGGCCTGTCCATTATCATCCTGGTGGTCATCATCCGTCTGCTGCTGACGCCGCTTATGCTCAAGTCGACTAAGTCGACGGCACGCATGCAGGTGCTGCAGCCCAAGATGCTCGAGATCCAGGAGCGCTATGCCGACGATCCCCAGCGTCAGGCCGAGGAAATGCAGAAGTTCTACAGCGAGAACAGGTTCAACCCGATGGCTGGTTGTCTGCCGCTGTTGATTCAGATGCCTGTCCTGTTCGCCCTATTTACGCTGCTGCGTAACCTGCCGGACTACTTTAACGACGGCACGTTCTCGTTCTTTAATATTCTGCCCGACCTGACCACCACGCCGAGTGCCTCCTTTGCCGATGGCTTTATGGTCGCGCTGCCTGCGCTGGTCTGCCTGATCCTGTTCGCTGTCCTGACCCTGATTCCGCAGCTCTATATGTCGCGCAACCAGACCGGCCAGCAGGCTCAGAGCATGCGTATGATGGCCGTTGTCATGACGGTCATGATGCTTTGGATGGGCTGGAGCCTTCCCGTTGGTGTTCTGCTGTACTACGACGTCTCGTCTGCTTGGCAGGTTATCCAGCAGATTTTTGTGACGCAGAAGGTCATCGACAAGGCGAAGGCCGATGAGGAGGAGCGCCTTAAGAACGCGCCGCTGCAGGTTGAGGTCACTCGTCGCGAGAAGAAGCCGCGCCCGCACAAGAAGAAGTAGTGGGATATCAATCTTATTTAGGTACCTAACTTTTGGAGTACGTTATGTCTGAAGAGATCATCGAGGATATGCTTGAGGAGGTTGCCCCGCAGGTCGCGGGCGATTATCCCGAGATTGCACAGCGCTACAAGGCTGGTGAAGAGCTGACCGACGAGGAGCTCGACACCATTGCCGATGTCGCGATTTCCATCCTGCGTTCCATCCTTTCGCACTTCGATGCCGCCAACTCTCCTATCGATGAGTATGAGGGCGACGAGGGTGAGCTGATTCTGGATGTAACGGCTCCCGACCTTGCTGTTCTCATTGGCCGTCATGGTCGCACCCTTGATGCCCTTCAGGTTATGTTCTCATTGCTGGTGAGCCGCAAGCTCGGCTTTAGGTATCCGGTTGTAGTGGACGTCGAGGGATACAAGAGCCGCCGTCAGGACAAGGTTGCCTCCATGGCTCAGTCTGCTGCCGAGCGTGCCATCCGCACTCATAAGAGTGTTTCGCTTCCGCCCATGAATGCCTACGAGCGCCGACTGGTTCACATTGCACTTCGTGGCAATGACGCCGTCGATACTCATTCCGAGGGTTCTGACCCCGATCGCCATGTGGTGATTGTTGCTCGATAATCTACTCGAGCTTATGCTAAGGGGACGTGGTTTCCACGTCCCCTTTTTTTGTCAAAAGTTCTCGATACACTGATTTTTGTCAGAAAGGAGCTTTCGTTGTTAGTACTTACTGATCAGCAGGCTGACGAGATGTTGAGTCGTCTAACTTCCTATTGCAAAGAGTATTCCTTGAGCGTAACTGATACTGAGCTGAGGAAATGTATTCAACATTTGGATTTGGTTCTGGAAACAAATAAGACAACCAATCTCACCCGTATTCTTAACATAGAAGATGCTGCGGTACTTCATATCCTCGACTCACTTGTTTTGCTCCCCTATATCAATAAGGCTCCTGAGGGAGCTTTGCTCGATATGGGAACAGGTGCGGGCTTCCCTGGTATTCCGTTAACCATAACCACGCATCGTAAAGCTACTTATATTGACTCTGTTGGTAAGAAGGTTGATGCTGTCAATTCTTTTGTTGATGTTCTTGGATTGAAACATGCTCATGCGGTTCATGATCGCCTTGAAGAATATGCTCGAAGCCATAAGAAGCAGTTTTCTGTCGTAACCGCCCGCGCACTTGCCCCTCTACCGATTCTTGTTGAGTATGCTGCTCCGTTCCTCAAAGACGGAGGGCTATTTGTTATCACCAAGGGTAATCCTTCCGATGAGGAGCTTGCTTCCGGCATGTCAGCAGCTAAGATTTGCGGCTTCACTTTGCTTCTGAATGACGCAATCGATTTGCCTGAGGGCTTGGGCCACAGGGAGTTCATTGTTCTTAAAAAGAGTCATCCGGCATCCGTTTCATTGCCTCGTGCAAATGGCATGGCAAAGAAGAATCCCCTTGCCTAGATGTTTCACGTGAAACATAATGGATACTAACAACATGCAGTGTTTCACGTGAAACATGGCGGTTGATATCGAATCGGAATGTTTCACGTGAAACATCCTCCGTTTGACAGCTTTAATACACACCAGGAGGGACCGTGGGATTTCGCGACGTTAAGCGTTCTAAGAGCGCAAAAGACACGCGTATCATTGCAATCATCAATCAAAAAGGCGGCGTCGGTAAGTCAACGACGGCTGTGAACCTTGCAGCAGCACTGGGTGAGCAGGGTCGTAAGATACTGATTGTCGATTTTGATCCGCAGGGAAACAGCACCAGTGGATTTGGAATTGAAAAAGAAGACCTTGATCGCTGCATCTATGATGCATTGTTGAATGATGTGCCGGCAGAATCGCTTGTTCTTGATACAAATTGCAAAAAGGTATTCGTAATTCCAGCTACGATTCAGCTTGCAGGTGCCGAAATTGAGCTCGTAAGCGCAATTGCTCGTGAAACCCGCCTCAAAGATTTGCTTGAGCCGATTCAGGACGAGTTCGATTTTATTTTCATTGACTGTCCTCCTTCACTCGGCCTGCTTACTATCAATGCCTTGACCGCAGCAGACAGCGTTTTGATTCCGATCCAGTGCGAGTACTACGCACTCGAGGGCGTTACGAAGCTGCTAGAGTCAATGAAGATGGTCAAATCACGTCTGAACAAGGGCTTAGACACCTATGGTGTGCTTATGACCATGTATGACTCGCGTACTTCTCTATCGAATCAGGTTGTTGAGGAGGTTCAATCGTACTTTGGTGATAAGGCATTTAAGACGCTAATCCCCCGTACGGTTAAAATCTCCGAAGCTCCGTCTTTTGGAGAACCGGTAATTACCTATGCACCTCAAAATAAGGGTGCAAAAGCGTATATGAACCTTGCAAAAGAGGTGATCAAGCGTGCCTAGTGTAAAGAAACGTGGCGGATTGGGACGTGGACTCAATGCTTTGGTCTCAGAGGCCGAGTATGAGACCGGTGGTTCTGCTGTATCTGCTTCAAATGCCGCATCTGTAACAAAACTACCTATTGAGGATATCGTTCCCAACCCTAATCAACCGCGAATTCATTTTAATGAAACTGAACTTCGCGAGTTGAGCGAGTCAATCCAAGAGCATGGCGTTTTGCAGCCGCTCTTGGTTCGCAAGCATGGAAACGGCTATGAGATCATCGCTGGTGAGCGTCGGTATCAGGCATCAAAGCTTGCTGGTCTTGAGGAACTGCCTGTCATCATTAAAGATGTTAATGATGAAGAGATGCTGGCTCTTGCTCTTATCGAAAACCTTCAGCGTTCTGATCTGAATCCCGTCGAAGAGGCTAAGGGCTATCGCCAGCTTATCGATGCCAGCGGTATGACCCAGGAGGCATTGTCGAAAGCAGTAAGCAAGTCACGCTCTGCAATTACAAACTCGCTGCGCCTTCTCGATCTCCCCGAAGTAGTTCAGCAGATGATTTTTGAGGGTAAACTTACTGCTGGACATGCACGTGCGATTCTTGCAGTTCCCTATGAGGACGCGCGAATTCGACTTGCAGAGAAGGTTGTTGCGGAGGGCCTTTCCGTAAGAGCGACAGAAAATCTTGCTCCATTGTTTTCTGCCGGAGAGACAACTAAGACGCCACGGCCTGCAACGCCTCAGTCTTTTAAAAAGGCTGCCCGTGTACTTCGTCAGGTATTTAATACCAACGTACGTGTGAAGAGCTCACGTGGAAAGAATAAGATTGAGATTGAGTTTAAAGACGAGGAAGAACTCTCTCGTATTCTTGGTGAAATGATTCAGTTTGATCAAGGAGACCAAGATGAGGAATAAGATTTTAACTGCGATTGCATTGGCGACGACTGTCGCGGCTGGTGCCTTTGCTGGCTATAAAATCGCGACAGACGATGAGCTCCGAGGTCGTTTGCTTCGTGGTGCGCAAGATATCGTCGATACGTCCAAGAAGAAAATGGATGTTATGACAGAAGATGTTGCCATGCGAACTGCTCAGGTAACGAAGAATCCCAAGATTAATCAAGGTTGGGTTAGCAACCAATGGGAAAATGTGGGCTATTAGGTACCTAACAATTACTCAGTAAATTTTGAGGGGTCCTTGTCTGATTCACGAGACAAGGACCCCTTATTATGGCCGTAATAATTGAGACCAGTGGCAGCTGATTCATAATCGTAGCAGCTGATTCAAAATTAAGGTCAATAAATGAAACGACCCCGGTTGCATATTCTGCAACCGGGGTCGTTCGATGTTTCACATGAAACGTTTTGGGGTGCGACTCCCCTATGCGTTCTTCTGAACTTTGAAGCGCTGTTTCAGCTGTCCGCAAGCGGCGTCAATATCGTTACCACGGGAGTTACGAATCGTGGTCTCGATGCCACGGGACTCAAGACGACGCTGAAGATCCTCAACCTTATGAATCGGCGACGGCTTGAGCGGGCTGCCCTCGATGTCGTTAAGTTGAATCAGGTTAACGTGGCACAGCGTTCCCTCGCAGAAGTCGCAGAGTGCCTGCATCTCGGGATTCGTGTCGTTGACGCCTTCGATCATGGCATACTCATAGGTCGGGCGGCGGCCAGTCTTCTCGGTGTAGAGCTGAAGCGCTTCGTGAAGGCGAAGCAGCGTGTACTTCTTAACACCGGGCATGAGCTTATTGCGCGTCGACTGGATGGCGGAATGCAGGGAAACGGCAAGAGTGAACTGCTCGGGGATATCGGCAAATTTGCGAATACCGGGAATAACGCCGCTGGTAGAGACGGTGAGGTGACGAGCGCCGATACCGATGCCATCGGGGTCGTTGAGGATACGCAGTGCCTTGAGAACCTCGTCGTAGTTGGCAAACGGCTCGCCCTGGCCCATGAAGACAACACTTGTGGCACGCTCGCCAAAGTCGTTGGATACATGAAGCACCTGGTCGACGATCTCTTGAGCGGTCAGAGAGCGCTTGAGGCCGTTGAGACCGGTGGCGCAAAAGGCGCAGCCCATGCCGCAGCCTGCCTGGGTGGAAACGCAGACGGAAAGCTTGTTACGACGGGGCATGCCGACAGTCTCGACGGAAATGCCATCGTGGTACTCGAGCAGATACTTGCGCGAGCCATCTTTGGAAACCTGCTTGGTGAGTTCAGTCGGCGTATCAAAGGCAAAAGCCTCTTTAAGCTGCTCGCGGAAAGCCTTGGGAAGGTTGGTCATATCGTCAAACGAACAAACGTTCTTCTCAAAGACCCATTCGATGAGCTGCTTCGCGCGGAAGGCGGGCTGGCCAAGTTCGGCCACGAGCTCGCGAATATCGTTTTGGCTCAAGTCGCGAATGTCCTGAGATTTAGTCCTGGGATTCATGGAAGCCTTTCGATTTTGGGGAAACGTAGAGGGTATCGCTACAATATGGTATCAGCTGCAGAAATTATAGAGGAGGAGTCTGCCCATGCCGGGTAAAAGCCTAGAGAACATGCACGTAGCGGTCTTGGCGGGCGGTCATTCCGCCGAGCGCGAGATCTCGCTCGATTCGGGAAAGAACGTTGTGGTGGCACTGAAGGAAGCCGGCTACACCTCGGTGGAGCTGCTTGACACGGCCGCTGATGACTTTATGGTAACCATGGCGACCGGCGGATTCGATGTGGCATTTATCGCCATGCACGGCGCCGGCGGTGAGGATGGCGCCATGCAGGGTGCCATGGAGACCCTGGGTATCCCCTACACGGCCTCGGGCGTACTTGCCAGCGCCTGCGGTGCCGACAAGGAGGTCTCGAAGCTCCTATACGCCAAGGCGGGCATTCCCATTGCCCCCGGCCTTGCGCTCGAAGTGGGCGATGAAGTCGATATCGATCACGTTGTCGAGGTCTGTGGCGAGCGTTGCTTTGTGAAACCGGCCGTCAACGGTTCCAGCTATGGCATTTCCCTGGTCCACGAGCCCTCCGAGCTGCCTGCGGCTATCGCCAAGGCGTTTGAGTTTGGCGACAAAGTGCTGGTCGAGAAGTGTATCGAGGGTACCGAGATCACCGTCGGCGTATACGGCGAGGATGACGTGCGCGCCCTGCCGATTGTCGAGATCCGTAAGCCCGAGGACTGCGAGTTCTACGATCTGGACGTGAAGTATGTCGACCCTACGGACATCCATCGCATTCCGGCGCAGATTTCGCCCGAGAACTACGCTCGTGCCCAGGAGCTTGCCTGTGCTGCCCATAAGGCACTCGGCTGCCTGGGTATCTCGCGCAGCGATTTTATCGTGAGCGAGGACGGCCCCGTTATCCTCGAGACCAACACGATTCCCGGCATGACCGATACGTCGCTGTATCCGGATGAGATTCGCCACACCGATGACATGACGTTCCCGCAGGTCTGTGACAGCCTGATTCGCATGGGACTTCGTCGAGCGGGCGTTGCATGCTAATCGAGGACGCTGTTTCGTCGGGAACGCCGCAGTTTGTCATCGATTCCTATGCCACGCTTGCCGAGCGCGCCAAAACCCAAGCGTTTGGTCTCATCGAGGAAGATGTTATCGTCCTCGATACCGAGACCACGGGTCTTTCGGTGCAGGACAACGAGCTTATCGAGATATCGGCGGCTCGCCTTTCGGGCCGCGAGGTTGTCGATCGCTTCGATACCTTCGTGCATCCCAAGCAGCTGATTCCCGCCGAGATTACCGAGCTCACGAGCATTACAAACGCCGATGTGGCAGATGCCCCGTCGGCCGTTGAGGCTGTCGCCGCTCTCGCTGATTTTGTCGGCGGCTGCCCGGTGATCGCACATAACGCCACCTTCGACCGCTCGTTTATCGAGTCGGTCAAGGGCGGCGTCAACGTCAGTGACATCTGGATCGATTCGTTGGCACTGTCGCGCATCGCGCTTCCGCGCCTGGCCTCGCATAAGCTGTCTTTCATGGCCGACCTGTTTGGCTGCGACTCGGTGTCGCATCGCGCCAACGCCGATGTCGACGCCTTGTGTGGTGTGTGGCGCGTGTTACTCGTGGCGCTCACCGACTTGCCTCAGGGCTTGATGGCGCGCCTGGCCGACATGTACCCCGACGTACCCTGGTCCTATCGTCCCATCTTCTCCTTCTTGGCGGGACAGAACCCCGGTTCCATCTTCTCTCTCAGCGCCGCCCGCGCCGACGTTCTCAAGGCCGATCGGGCCGATGATCGCGTTGATGCGGACGAGCTACCGGTCCTTAAGATGCCGAGCCGCGAGGAAATCGAGGCGGACTATGCCCCGGGCGGCCTGGTCAATCGCATGTATCCCACCTACGAGCCGCGCGATGAGCAGATCGCGATGGCGCTCGAGGTCCGTGACGCGCTCGTTACGGGAACGCATCGCGTGATTGAGGCGGGGACGGGCGTCGGCAAATCGATGGCTTACCTGGTGCCTTTTGCCGAGGCCGCGCGACGCAACAACATCACGGTGGGTATCGCGACTAAATCGAATAATCTTGCCGACCAGCTCATGTATCACGAGCTGCCCAAACTTGCTGAGCAGCTGGACGGAGGCCTATCGTTTTGCGCCCTCAAGGGCTATGACCACTATCCATGCTTGCGCAAGCTTGAGCGCATGAGCCGCGGCCAAGTCGAAATTACGACTAAGCGTGATCCTGCCGACACGCTTACGGCAGTCGCGGTCATCATGGCGTACGTGTGTCAGTCGGCCGATGGCGACCTCGACTCGCTCGGCATTCGCTGGCGCAGCGTCAACCGTCCCGACTTTACGACGGCGTCGCGCGAGTGCGCCCGTCGCCTATGCCCGTTTTTCCCCGATAAATGCCTAGTCCACGGCGCCCGCCGTCGCGCGGCGCATGCCGATGTGGTGGTCACCAACCATTCCCTGCTGTTCCGCAATGTTGCGGCCGAGGGCAGAATCTTGCCCCCGATTCGTCATTGGGTAATCGACGAGGCCCATTCCATCGAGCGCGAGGCACGCCGTCAATGGGCGCGCGTGGTGTCGGCGGACGAATCACGCGTTCTGTTTGAGCGTCTGGGTGGCTCGAGCACCGGCGCGCTAAGCCAGGTTTCCCGTGATTTGGCAACCTCCGAGGGCTCTACGCTCTATCTGGGCCTTACTGCCAAGGCGACGTCGACGGTTGCGCGCGCGAGCATGGCGATCGCCGGCGTGTTCGATGGCGTTCGCGAGCTCGGTCGCCGTGCCCGTGGGGGCTATGACAATGCCAATCTATGGATTGGCCCCGAGCTGCGCGAATCTGACGACTGGCATGATTTCTTACAGTCGGCCTACGCTGCCATCGGCACATTGGAACAAGCTGACAAGAGCGTCGACGCGCTGGTACAAGCCGTCGCCGCCGACAAGCCCGAGGTTGTTGTCGACCTGGGTGATATCTCGCGCCGCCTGCACGAGCTGGCCGAGAACCTCAAGCTCATCATTGACGGCACCGATGAACACTACGTGTATTCGCTGCAGGTCAATCGCAGGCTGCGTGCCGGCGGCGAGTCGATGACCGCGGAGCGCATCGATATTGGCGAGGCCTTGGCAACCGAGTGGCTGCCCGAGGTTCACACGGCTATCTTTGCCTCGGCGACCATGACGGTGTCCAAAAGCTTTGAACACTTTAACCATGCGGTCGGCCTCGATCGCATCGGTGCTTCAACATCCTCATCGCTGCACTTGGACTCGAGCTACGACTTCGATTCGAACATGGCTGTAGTCGTTGCGGGCGATATCCCCGATCCGCGCGATCGTGAGAGCTATCTTACGGCGCTCGAGCGCGTGCTGGTCGACGCTCATCTTGCCATGGGCGGCTCGGTGCTCACGCTGTTCACCAACAGGCGTGACATGGAGGAGCTGTACGATCGCGTCGAGCCCAAGATGGCTCGTGCGGGCCTGGAACTCAACTGCCAGCAGCGCAACTCATCTCCTCGTCGCCTGCGCGACCGGTTTATCAACGAGCCAACCTCATCGCTTTTTGCGCTTAAGGCCTTCTGGGAGGGGTTTGACGCCAGCGGCGAGACGCTGCGCTGCGTCATCATTCCCAAGCTGCCGTTCTCGAGCCCCACGGACCCGCTCTCGTGCGAGCGCAACCTGCGCGAAGACCGCGCTTGGGCGCGCTATTCGCTGCCTGAGGCAGTGCTCGAGGTCAAGCAGGCGGCCGGCCGCCTTATCCGCTCGTCGACCGATTGCGGCGTGCTGATTCTGGCCGACCCGCGCCTGGTGACGAAGGGCTACGGAAAGAAGTTCTTAACGTCGCTGCCCACGAGCTCCTACCAGCGCATCGAATCGGCGCAGATCGGGCACTATCTACAGCTGTGGCGTGCACGCCACGAGCGGCGGCGCTAAAGCGGACAGATGAGGGTTTTTGCCATATCGCACAGACGCTTTGACAGGGCGGGGTCATCCAAGATGCGGATGGCTCCGCCCGCTGCGATTATCTGGCTCAGCAGCCAACGCTCGGAGCCGTAATGTACGGTTACCGTTGCCATGTCTGTCCCGCTGCGTTCGATTAGGGTGATGCCGGCCCAGTCCAGATGCTCCGCCATATCGAATGGCATCAAGAGCTTTGCGCTACGCTGCGTCCGGGCAAGGGAATCGTGGAGGGATGCAACGTCCGGTGCGTGAGGCACGACGGAGTCTTCCGTCAAGGCGAGTCCCTCGATTTTATCCATGCGATAGGTGCGCTGCTCATCGACCGCGATGTCCCAGGCAATCAGATATGTTTGGTCGCCGTTTGCTGTAATGCGCAAGGGGTCGACCAGACGCTCGCGTGGCCGCGCATCGTCCATCGAGCGATACGAGATACGACAGCGAACACCGTCCTGAATGGCGCAGCTCAGCTGCTGCCAGTGCGACCCGTGGTTGACGGTGTCAAAGACGTGCTGGTTATAGCCGAGCTCTTCGGGTAGAAGAGCATGTCGAATTCGAGCCGCCGCCTGGGGCTCGATCCCCAACGATTCAAGTTCGTGGTTGAGCACAGCGCCCTCGGCGGCACTCAGACGCAGCGGTAGCACACGCCCAGCGTCACCGGTGAGGACCACACGCTCGCCGTGGCATTCGCAGATGATGCGCGCACCCGATTCTCGGTCCGCGAGCGTCGAGACGATCTCGAGAATCTCGTCGAGCGACACTCCTGTGATGTCAAAGCGACTGCAAATCTCAGTTCGTGTCATGCCGCTCTCGCCGGCGGCGTAGAGGGCCTCAATGATGTCGATGGCGCGCGAGAGTCTCTGCTCGCTGGTGAGTTTACGCACGGGCATACTCGTGCACCGTCCTTTCAATGAGGTGGTTCCACGCCTGCTTGAGCGATTTGGGGGCCATGGGCCTCATGCCGTCCATAGCGTGGGCCATGCAAAATGAGGCGGCGGCTTCAAGGTCGCGCACGTCAACGGTCCAGGTCCATCCCGCATCGGTGTGTGCGAGCTCACCTCGCCCGCGCGTGAGGCCGTTGATCATATCGATCTGCGCCTGCGGGGCGAACGAGAACGTGGCTGCAACGGGCGGTCGGTCGGCAAAATCGAATTCAAAGAACAGGTAGTCGTTGAGGTTGAAGTCCGCAGGGATGGTGTAGGCCTTCGAAGGACGCCAAGCGCGAACGATACGGTCGCAGCGGAATGTCCTGATGTCGTCGGTGGCATTGTCGAGGCCGCAGAAGTACGCCACGCCCTCGCGCTCGAACATGCCGTAGACGCAGACGGTACGCTCTTTTTGCCCACCGCGTCCGTTCTGATATAAAAATCGCAGCGCGCATCGCTCGGCAAAGGCGCTCCATACCGCATCGACGGTGGGAGAGCGGCGGATCGGTGCTTCGTCCACCGCAGATATGCCGGTGAGGTAGGCAATTTTGGAGCGAATGTCGGCAAGCGGCGCGGCAAAGGTGGAAGAGCCGGCCGCTATTGTCTGGTCGATAGCGTTGAGCAGGATATCGGCGTCGTCTGCGGTGATGAGGCCGCCTGCCGCAAACGTGTGCTCGCGGTCGATTGTCCACGAGCTTTCCTCGGTCTCCTGCGCACCGGCGGGGCGAACCTCCTTGATTAAGATGCCACGCTCGAGCAGTTTGTCACGATCGCGCCGAAACTTGCGCTTATCCGAGTCGATGTTGCCCGAGCCATATCCCAGGTCAGAATCCAAGACGATCTGCTCGGTCGTCAGCGGTTCGGGGGAGCTGTTGAGCACAAAGAAAAGATTGAGGATGCGCTGGGCCGTTTTATCGAAACTGGGCTCCGAATTCCCCTTTTTAATTGTCGCGGTCGCGTCGCTTGCCGTCATAGAGTCCTCGCATGAGAAGGTGGTTTGCTGCCATGATTTTAGTCCGATATGGAGATTAGGCTATATCCTTGTCCGCTCGGGGCGTTAAGATGGCCCGAATTCGGTCGTTTGCGCTCGCTCGGGGTATACTTTCGACTATATACGGTTCTAATGTGCATGCATTGGGCCTATTTGTCGGATTATGGATGTGGAGCGCACATGGCGAACACCCAGAACTATATTAACCACCTGCTGCAGAACACCGGCATCACGCCGGCATGCAGCGAAGAAGAGCGCTTGGCTGCCGAGGATATCGCTCAGATCTTCCGCAACCACGGCTTTGATCCCGAGGTTCAGGAGTTCAATGCCCCGGCGCCCAGCAGGTTGGCATTTGCCGTTACCGGTATTCTTGCGTTTGCCGGCGCCCTGCTGATGGGCATCGGCGGCGGCATCGGCTTGGTCGGCACCTTGCTGGCCATTGTCGGCGCCGTTCTTTACGTGCTCGAGCGCACGGGCCACCCCGTGGTTTCACGCCTGGGCAAGACGGGCGTGAGCCAAAATGTCATCGCCTACCACAAGGCCTCGGGCCCGCTCGCGTCTCCGCGCAACCGCCCGGTGGTCGTTGTCGCACACTACGACTCTCCCCGTGCCGAGCTGCTCGCCCGCGAGCCCTATGCTTCGTATCGTGCGCTCATCGCCAAGCTGTTGCCCGTTGCCACGGTTGCCCCTGCTGCCGTTGCCATCTTGCGTATCCTGCCGCTCCCCGGCGCGCTCAAGGTTCTGCTGTGGATTGTCGCGATCCTCGCTTCCCTCGTTGCGCTCGCCAACGCGGCAAACATCATTTCTAACCGTTTTGTGCTTCCCTATACGTCCGGCGCAGTGTGCAACAAGTCTTCTGTCGCCGCTATGCTCGGCGTTATGGACAACGTTGCTCCCTTCCAGGGCGAAAACGAGTTTCCCGACGATGTTCCGTTCGATACCTATTTTGGGGAGCAGAAGCGTCGTGCCGAGGAGATGGCGCGCGCAGCAGCGGAGTATGCCGCGGCCCAACAGCAAAACGACTACGGCAACACCATCGAGTATGAAGAGCCTACCTACGCCGAGGACGAGTTCGGTCAGCCGATTGCTCCCGACGCTCAGACCGAGCCCGAACAGGGCGAGGCTTTCGACGAGCAGATCGAGGGCTTTGAGGGTGCGTCTGCCGACGAGACGCTGATTGGCGCCATCGTGCCCGAGGATCAGAATCAGGCTGTCCAGGCCGAAGAGTTCAATGACGAGGTTCCCACTGCCGAGCCGGCGGAGGAGCCTGTCGCGGCCGAGCCCGAGCCCAGGCTCTATCGCAATGCCGCCGGCAACATCCGCTTTGGTTCGGATGCCATCCGTGCGCTCGGAATGCTTCCCGAGTCCTGCACGCTCGATTACGAGGAAGGCGAGGAGCCGACGTTTGAGCCCGAGCCTGCCCCCGTCGTGACTGCATCTGCGCCCGTTGTCGCCGTGGATGATGAGTCTGCCGCGGTTGCCGCTGCCGTTGCCGAGCCCGAGGCGGTGTCCGCGATCGATCCCGCGGCAGGACTGGACATTTTGGCTCCCGCCGCGCCGGCGCAAGACGTTACGGACGAGCCTGACGACGATTACGCTGAACAGCCGAGGCGCGTGTCTTACGAGAGCGATACTGATTTCTCGGCCGAGATTCCCGCGGCAACGCCCCATGCCGATATTGCATCCGCGTTCTCTTCGATTGGCGCCAGCGCTTCCAACTTCTTTAAGGGTGCGATTGCAAAGGGCAGGAAATTTGTCGACGATTTCGAGGGGAAGCGCGCTGCCGCACGCGAGGCTGCCGAGCAGGAGGCTATCGCTCAGCAGCAGGCAGCCGAGGCGGCACGTGAGCGCGCGGCGCAAGAGTTCGAGCAGAACGAGGCTATGCAGTCCGTGCCTGTCGACGCCGCCGAAGCTACAACGTCCTTTGAGGCTCAGCAGCACGTCGATAGCACCATGTCGTTTGATGCCGCGCAGTTCGATTCCACGATAACGTTTGAAAAGCAAGGCACCGCGATTGCCGAGCCCCTTCCTGTTTCCGATGAGCAGGGCGACGCGGCAGACGATGACGAGCCTATTGATGCTGCCGAAATCCAAGATGTCGCCGGGCACGAGCCCGTCGAGGTCAACTGTGACGAAGAGCAATACGCGGCAGCCGATCAAGGTGATTCGACCGAGGTCGAGCAGGAGGAAGTGCCTGCGGTTTCCGAGACTCCCGAGACGGATGAGTCGAGGCCTTACTCCACGCAGATTTTCACCATGCCGACCCCGAGTGGTTCCGGTGCCACGGTTGCCAATGTCGCTCCCACCCAGGACGAAACGGTCGATTCCCTTATGGCCCAGATTTCCTCCCAAGCATCGCCGCGTCCGCAGATGAATGTTCCCGATCCGGCGTCGGCACCGTCGCCTGCAC
This sequence comes from uncultured bacterium, assembly GCA_905215445.1. Classification (GTDB taxonomy): domain Bacteria; phylum Actinomycetota; class Coriobacteriia; order Coriobacteriales; family Coriobacteriaceae; genus Collinsella. The sequence goes on from CAJMPZ010000001.1 coordinate 96,470, forward strand.
CCTCCTCGTCTCCGCTGGCTTCGGTCCCCGATCCGTCGCTGCCGTCGATGAAGCAGACAAACGTTGCGTCTCGCACGTCGCTGTTCGACCTTCCCGATCCCTCCGCACAGGTCAACGACCCCTTTGCTACCGCCCAGGGTCCCGAACCCACATCGGCACCCGTTGCGCCTCCTATGCCCGTTGCGTCGGGCGCACAGCCGATCGAGACCATTTCGGCTCCCGCCCCTGCGGCACCCAAGTCTCGCAAGCGCGGCCTGGGCGGCCTGTTCGGTCGTAAAAAGAAAAACGAACAGGACAGCATGAGTGACTGGCTGGGCGTCGAAGACGATTACGATGCCAAGAAGTCCGGTCGCGGCATCGGTTCGTGGGATAATTTCGAGGACGATAACGATGGCTGGAAGGGCGGCGCTACGTCTTCCGACGGCGCTTCTTCCGAAGATATGCTCTCGGCTGTCGCCTCTATGGGCGACGATGAGCTGCTCGGTCACGATATCTGGTTTGTGGCAACGGGCGCCTCGGATTGTGATGGCGCCGGTATGAAGGCCTTCTTGGCTTCGCATCGCGATAAGCTCCGCGGCGTCTTCTTCATCAATCTTGAATCCGTCGGCGCCGGTAGGCTTTCGGTGGTGACGGTTGAGGGCGAACAGCAGCTGCTCAAGGGCGATCGCCGCATCATGAACCTGGTCAGCAAGGTGTGCAAGTCGTTCCATGTCGATTGTGGCGCGCTCGAGATGCCCTATGCCAAGACCGATGCCTACGCCGCGCTCGAGGCGAGCCGCCGAGCCCTCACCATCGCCGGCGTGGACGGCACGCGTCTGGCTTGCGCTCGTACCGAGGACGACCTGCCCCACAATGTCAACCCGACGAACATTGCCACGGTATCCGAGGTCGTGACCGAGGTTATCCGCCGTTCGTAGACGGAGCTCTAAGGAGTCAACGTGTTTTCGTATATTAAGCGCCATTGGCCTGTCTACGTGATTTTGACCTTGATTGCCATTGCGTTGGGGTTTGGAGCCGCCTATATCGTGGGCGCGAAGGGCTCGACCCCCGCCTCCGCAATCAGCGAAGAGGTGGAGCAAGAACAGAGCACGGGTGCCGATGGGATTCCTGAGTCCGAGCAGGCAATCGTTGATGGTGGATCTTCGTCTGCAGAGTAGATACGGCGATTTAAATGATTGAAAGCGGGCGAGCCGGGGGACTGGCTCGCCCGCTTTTTCATCGCGCTAGCGCTTCTTTGGGATTGACCTAAGGCGAGCGAACCATAGGGCTGCGGCACCCGAGGTCAGGAGCGCGGTGATGCAAGCGGCGATGGGGGCTGATCCTGTTGCCGGTAGGTCCTGCGGTAGGGTACAGCGTTGAATGACACGGTCCTCGTCATGTGACTCAAGTTTATCGCCGCCGCCGTTGCGGCAAAGATCGACGCGTGCGCTGTTGGTGAGTGCAGTTTGGGGTGTATAAGCCGACGTTGCCTGCATGTGCACGACTGCGCCCCGAGCATCTGTGCCAAGGATTGCTTTGGCGTCGTCAAGGTCGTCGTGCTCATCTTTGAGATCATCGCGGGTCCAAGAATCCGTATCGCTTCGAGTCGTAAAGTCGGCGGCTACCGCACCGTATTCAATGCGAATGCCCGTTACGACGGTATTGGATGCAAGGTCGAGTTCTTTCGCCTCGAGTGTGGCGGATTCCGTGGTCGAGACATCCGCCTTCCAGAGGTGCCAGCCGTCGTAATCGACGAGGCGGCAATCTTCACCCAGACTCTCTTTTACTTCGTCGGACTCAAGCCAAGGATTTTCGTGCCCATCGTCAAGCGTCGCGTTTGCCGGCTCATCGACGTCTGTCGAGTCCAACGGCGTCGTGCGATACCACACGTTGCACAGACCGTTGAGGTCGCCGATGGCGACGGGGGTTTCGATTGAGACGAATCTCGCCGTATCGTCCTCGGCGCACTCAAGATCATCGGTAATCGTAAACTCATCAACCCAAGTAGCGGAATCGTTTCGAGCATCGATGGTATAGGAGAAAAGTCCGTCCGTATTGGTTTGCATCGCGGCGCGGTTTTTTCCATCGCCGTTAGCCAACAGACCCTTCCCGATAGGTTGGACAAGTTCCTGACGCTTGTCGACCTGTCCTTTGATCTCGATGGGCGCATCCTTCATCGCGACGGATTGGACTTCTCCCGTATCCTTTATTTCAAACGTTATCTCCTCGGCAAGGTCATAGGTCCGCGGAGACATCGTTTCGCGCAACGAGTAGGTGCCGGGTGCAAGATGTTCGATGCGGTGCGGCTTGTCGGATGAGGTCCAGGAGTCTATTTCGGTTTTATCGGGACCATATAAGGTGAGCTGTGCGCCTTTCACTTCCTGCTCTCCGCTTGCATCGACCTTGGAGATATCAACCTTGGTGTAATCGTCGGATACGTTAAGCCGTGCTTCCACAACGGGTGTTTTCTGGTCGGCATAGGTAAGGTCGACGATATGGTGCGTCCGGTCGAGTAAGAAGCCGGTCGGCGCTTGAGTCTCGACAACCTCGTAGCGTGCGGTGCCAGATCCCAGCGGGAGGTCGTCCGCGCGTGCTTCTCCAGTTTCATCCGTCGTGACGGTAGCGACAGTCTCACCGTCGAGCGCGGCAATGCTACCGTCGGGGCGCACGATATCACCTGAGGCACGGATCTCAAAGATGGCGCCCGCGAGGCTGCTGCCGTCTACGGCATCGGTTTTAACGATCCTGATGTTTCCGGTCGCGGCGCGGTCATAATACGAGACGATTGCAACGGGCGTTAGGTTTATATCGGCGGGTATGTTTACCTCGATCTCTCCGCCGACAAGATAGGGCTCTTTGGCCGAGGTTTCGCGTACATAATAGGTGCCCGGCACGAGCGATTCGGGCAGTGTGACGGTGCCGGTCGCGTCAGTCGTAAAGGTGTCCATTACGTTATGTGCTGGATACCAGCATGTTTGTGAGACAGGTTTGTGATTGCTGTCGAGGAGTTGGAAGGTGAATCCGGCTAGGGGAACAGAAGCGCCTGTTTGGGCATCGCGTTTTACAATCTGGAGATGCGTCGACAGAGCGTGGTTGTCCACGATATATTGAAGCTCGGCGCCGTCGGAAATCTGATTGGCCTCGACGGTCCATTCCCCCGCACGTTTAAAACCATCGGGGACGGTTTCCGGAACCTCACGAACCGTGTAGCCGGCGCGGTCGTATGGGACGGCTCCGTGGACACCGGCTGGTCGCTTGCCTGTGCCGAACCATGCTTCGGGCTGGTCTTTGGTGGAGGCAAAGCCATAGATGTTTGTAGTCAGTGTGCCAACAACCTGCTGAGAGCTGTTACTGACAACCTCAAAGACAACATCTCCTGCCGGCTGCTCCAGGCCGGATTGATCGCTATTGCCGTAGTCCTTGAATTTGGAAATCTCAAGGTCAAACGCAATGGGGATATCGGAAACGCGAGATTCGATCTCGACCACGCCTGAATCGCCGAGTTGGTCGGCTCCAACGGTGTAAGACCAACTGTCACCGGAGGGCAAATAGCCCTCGGGCGCCTTCGATTCATAGATGGTAAAGGTTCCCAGGGGGACATCGGTGAGGGTAGCTCGACCGCTTTCATCGGTCCTGAGAGTTTGTGTCCATCCAGGGGTTGATTGCGATACGCACACGAATTCTGCTCCTGCGAGCGAAGCCCCAACTTGGGGGCCTGCATTCGTTGCGGCGTCGAGCTTTACAATGCGCAAGGTAATGGTGCCGGGTTGTTCATCAATGGTGACGTATCCGCCGTTATTCGTCGTGGTAAAGGCAATGCGATCGTGCAGGGGGATATAACCAGCTGGCGCTGTTGTCTCAACTAGGTAGTATGCCGTGTTGGGTAGGAGCGTTGCCTGCGCTCGACCGTTGCTGTCCATCTGGACGGTGCCGACATGCGCGCCGCTGGCGCTCTCAAAAACATCGAATGTTGCCCCGTCAAACTGATAAGTATTGTTTCCGCTGGTAATGGCAGCGTTTGCAGACTGCTTTTGGAAGGAAACAGAGACCGCCGGCAGTACATAGAGCATGTCTTGACGTTTGCTGCCGCCCGATACGGTTCCTATATAGCGCCGCGCGCGGTGCGGAGCGGCTTTGATGCTTCCTGATTTTGCGCTGTCGTGGAGCCACCGCGCAGCCGCCACGACTTCATTGTCGGCGGTAAAGTGCCCGCTCTTGGTTTTGCCCTGAGCGGTCGTGTAGGAGTAGGTGCCGTCGACATGGGTAGTGCCGTTGAGCATCCATACGGCAAGCTGGGTGGCAGCGCGGGCGCGATCGGGTGAAAGATGGTAACCGCCAAACGACGTGGCGGTAGGATATCCGTGACAAACGATTGCCGCGAACTCGTCGTCGAGCCACACCCAGCCTTGATCAAAGTTGAGCCATGGGCCGCCCGGCTTGGTGGGGCCGGGGCGCTCCTGGTTCATGCAGTAGGCAATCGAGGCGTCTTGAGCTTCATACTTGCCGATGAAGAAGGGCCCACAATCATCGCTAATAGTGCGGAAGCCGAGCTGGTCGTAGCCATCGACGGCAAATGCGGCTCCCGGTGCCAGACAGCCGAAAAGCAGGAAGAGGAGCAGGAGCAGCGGACCTGTTGCGATTGCGCTGTGGACAGAGTGCGTGGGTGCGTTGGACATGGCTGCTCCTTATCCCTCGTGCGCCGCATGGGGAGGTTGCGACGCGTAGGATGAGGCTACCCCCGAGGTTCATGCGGGTAAGTACCGGAGTCTGACCAAAAGCTTGCCCAATTCCTGACAAATTGAGCTCAAATACAACAATCAGGCAAAAGCGCAGGTAGAAGATAAGGAGAACAGGAGGCCAAAGGTCCTCGTCTCCACAATTGATGCGATTTTCAAACGAATCTCCACAGCTAAAACAAGCATCGCCACCCTTGTATCGAACAAGACAACCGCGTTATACTAGCCAACACACAAGCGGGCATCGCCAAGTGGTAAGGCATCAGCTTCCCAAGCTGACACTCGCGGGTTCGAGTCCCGTTGCCCGCTCCAGAAAAAGTAAAAGCACGACACCGTTCCGGTGCCGTGCTTTTTTCAATAAAGCGCCGGGACTCGAACCCGCCAGGGTGCGAGCGTAAAACAAACGCGAAGCGTTTGTAGCGAGCAGGCGAAGGCGCCGGCAGGCGCCTGAAGCCGGTGCGGATTTGCGAAGCAAATACGCGGACGTCCCGTTGCCCGCTCCATCGAGCGCGGGAGACTTTGGGGCGGCCAATTCAACAAAGTCTTCCCCATCGTCTCCGTGAATCCGAGGAGATCGACCGCAGCCGGTGCGGATTTGCGAAGCAAATACGCGGACGTCCCGTTGCCCGCTCCAATTCCAAAATGTTAGGTTAATGCCTGCTGCCCATACTTGCACCTGCGCACGGTACAATGGTTGGGTTACGACCAACGTGCCAATAACCAAAAAGGAGCCGCTATGATCGATCGCTATACCCGCCCGGAGATGGGACACATCTTCTCCCTCGAGAACAAGTACGCCATTTGGCAGGAGATCGAGGTCCTGGCCTGTGAGGCCCAGGCGGAGCTCGGCAAGATCGGCATTTCTAAAGACGAAGCCCAGTGGATCCGCGACCATGCCAACTTTGAGAAGGCAAAGGTCGACGAGATCGAGGAGGTCACGCGCCACGACGTCATCGCCTTCCTGACCAACATGAAGGAGTACATCGACGCCGATGTTCCCGAGGGCGACCCCAAGCCCAGCCGCTGGGTTCACTATGGCATGACCAGCTCCGATCTGGGCGACACGGCTCTGTGCTACCAGCTCACCCAGGCCTGCGACCTGATCATCGAGGACGTCAAGAAGCTCGGCGAGATTTGCAAGCGTCGCGCCTTTGAGGAGCGCAACACGCTCTGTGCCGGCCGCACTCATGGCATCCACGCCGAGCCGATGACCTTCGGCATGAAGTTCGGCTCTTGGGCCTGGGAACTCAAGCGCGATCTGGATCGTCTTGAGGACGCCCGCAAGAATGTTGCCTTCGGTGCCATCTCGGGCGCTGTTGGCACGTACAGCTCCATCGAACCGTTTGTCGAGGAGTATGTCTGCGAGCACCTGGGTCTGGTTCACGACCCGCTGTCCACGCAGGTTATCAGCCGCGACCATCACGCCTATCTCGCCGGCGTTCTCGCCACCACCGCGGCCACCTGCGAGCGCATCGCTACCGAGGTTCGCAATCTGCAGAAGACCGATACGCTCGAGGCCGAGGAGCCGTTCCGCAAGGGTCAAAAGGGCAGCTCCGCCATGCCGCACAAGCGCAACCCGATCACCATGGAGAAGGTCTGCGGTCTGTCGCGCGTCGTGAAGTCCAACGCCCAGGTTGCCTTCGATAACGTCGCCCTGTGGCACGAGCGTGACATTTCGCACTCCTCTGCCGAGCGTGTCGCCCAGGCCGACAGCTTCATCGCCCTCGACCACATGTTCCAGTGCCTCATCCGCGTTATCGACGGCCTGCAGCTGTACCCTGCCCGCATGATGGCCAACCTCAATAAGACCCGCGGCCTCATCTTCTCCTCCAAGGTGCTGCTGGCCCTCGTCGACACGGGCATCACCCGCGAGGACGCGTACGCCATTGTGCAGGAGAACGCCATGGCAACCTGGCGCGAGGTACAGGATTGTGTCTCCGGCCCCACCTTTAAGGAGCGTCTCGAGGCCGACCCGCGCTGCACCGTCAGCCAGGAGAAGCTCGACGAGATCTTTGATCCGTGGGACTTCCTCACCCGTATCGACACGGTCTTTGATCGTCTGGAGCAGCTGAGCTTCGAGTAGGTTCGGGCATAACGTTAGCTTTTTAGGGCGCTTTGCTGGTAATGTGTGTTGCCGGCAAAGCGCCTCGTTGCATTTAGGGAAAGACGGGGATAATAGTCGTCTCGAATAACATTCTGAGAGGGGATCGCATGATTTCGTTTGATTACAAGCCGCAGGGTGTATGCTCTCGCAATATTCACCTTGACCTTTCCGATGACGGCAGCAAGGTGCTGGGCGTTGAGTTTACCGGCGGCTGCGATGGCAACCTCAAGGCCATCTCCAAACTGGTCGAGGGCGCTCCTGCTGACCGTGTGATCGAGGTTCTTGCCGGCAATACCTGCGGCATGAAGAAGACCTCTTGCGCCGATCAGCTTACGCGCGCTATCGAGGCCGCTCGCGCCGAGATCGCCTAATGGGTATCGCCGACCACATCAAGAACGGAATATCGCGTCGCGGCTTTGTGCTCGGTGGAGCTGCCGCGGGCGCTGCCACGGTGCTTGCCGGATGTTCGAAAAAAACAGGCACCAGTGATGATGCCGCTGGCGAGCCGCAGGTTATCAAGGACGATTCGAAGATTGTCTCGATCACTGATGAGTACGAGGCAGTTGACATCGATCTTGAGCCGGCGGCATCGTGGACGCTGCCGCTGGGCACGTTGCTGTACTACTGCGATGGTGACTATGCTGCGGCAATGATGGCGCCCGCATCGGCACTGCACGCCAACACACTCGGTGTGCTCAACCTGGGCGATGGCTCGCTTACCACATTAATTGAGAATCCTATCGAGGGCACGGGATATGCTTTTTACGATGTCCGTGCCGGTGACGGCGTGTTTGCGTGGGTTGAGATGAACTTTGCCAGTTCATCGTGGAAGCTCTACGCTCAAAATCTGTCGGGCGCTTCGCTCTCTGGCGACGTGGTTGAGCTCGATCGAGGTGGCAAGGACTACGATCCGCCACTGTTTACGGCGTTCGGGTCATCAGCCATCTGGTATAAAATGCCTTCGGCAGGCGGCAATAAAACGAGTAGTGATTCGTTTTGCTATCGTCGCTCGCTTGATGAATCCAAGGCCGAGACAATTTGGAAATCGACGGGCCGCTTTGCGTCGGCCCCGCGCGTGAGCGACGGCATTTTGACCATCTCGCCGCGTGTCCGCAACGACGAGGGCGTCTACTACGGCATAACGGCAATCGATCTGACCGATGGCAACAACACCAAACGTGCCCAGCTAGTCCTTCCCTCGTCAGTCTCGCCTTTCGAGGCCGTATATATGGGCGATACCTTCGTGTTTTCTATCGAGGCGACCTATAGTGGCGTGGGCAGCCTGGGCAACATGGGCACGTATATCGGTAATGAGGGGGGGCCATACCTTTTCCTGTCCCGCGAGCCGCTCGCATGTGCTGCCGGCAAGAAGAATAAATATCTCGTTAAGGTACAGGCATCGCATTTTCTCATCGACACCTCTGCCAAGACCTATGGCTCGCTACTGTCGCCCGACCGCGCTTTGGAATATGGCGATTATCCAGCTACGGCGGGAAAATCGGACTCATTTCTTACGTACGCCACGGTGCGCAACAGCCAGGGTATACCCGAGACGGTCACCGCACGCCTATTCTCTCTTTAAGCTTAGAGGGGTTAAAAAGGCGCCAACAGGGGAATAAACGCGTTGTAATTGTGAGTACCGCCCGCCGAGCTGCCGCGTCATAGTGGCATCCGGCGGGCTCAGGTGCGTTAAAATGGGCTTGTTCTTAGCTGATTGAGACAGGGGGGGCCGTGTTATGGCTTCAGATGCAAAAAAGATTCTGCTGGTCGAGGATGAGAAGGCAATCCGTGACGCCGTCGCTGCCTATCTCGAGCGCGAAGGCTACTGGGTTGTGGGTGTCGGCGACGGCCAGTCCGCGATCGAGGAGTTCGAGAAGCATCAGTTTGACCTGGTCGTGCTCGACCTTATGCTCCCCAAGATCCCCGGCGAGCGCGTTTGCCGCACCATTCGCGATACCTCGGATGTCCCCATCATCATGCTGACTGCCAAGGGCGAGATCGAGGACCGTATTATCGGTCTTGAGCTCGGCGCCGACGACTATCTGATTAAGCCGTTCTCGCCGCGCGAGCTTGTCGCGCGCGTACGCGCCTTGTTCCGCCGTGCCCATCAGGCCGACGAGCCAGCCGTCGAGGTACTCGACTTCGGCGATCTGGTCATCGATATCTCGGGCCACAAGATTTTGGTCGAGGGCAAGGAAGTCGACCTGACGGCTTCCGAGTTTAAGCTGCTCACCACGCTTGCCCGTCACCCCGGTCGCGTCTACAACCGCATGGAGCTGGTCGAGAAGGTGCTCGGCTACGACTTTGAGGGCTATGAGCGCACCATCGATAGCCACGTGAAGAACCTTCGCGCCAAGCTGGGCGATGATCCCAAGAAGCCCAAGTGGCTCTACACCGTCCACGGTGTCGGCTATCGCTTCGAGGCTCCGGCCAAGACCGATAAGTCGGACGAGAAATAGGGAAATCACATATGACACCTGCGCGCTTTGAAATCGGACAAAAGCACAAGCAGGAGAGCGAGGCGGGTTCCAAGGCTAGTTGGAACACGCCTCGTTCCGATTCACGGCCAACGATGAGCTATCCCTCGCGCATGGCACTTGCTTTTGCTCTGACATCGCTCATGACGGTATTGGTGCTGGTGGGCGTGGTCTCTGTTGTGTGGGGCACGGTCTTTTCGGATTACACGCGCTCCAATATCGTCGAAATCGCAAATTCCGCTGCCGAAAAGCTTGCGACGTCGTATGAGGAAAACGGCAATTGGACTGCGGGCGAGCTACGTACGGTCGCGACATCGAGTTTGGTATCCGACGATTTGGGTATGCAGGTCGTCAACAAGAAAGGCGTTGTCGTTTATGACGACTCATGGCCTTCGGCAAGCGCGACCGCCGATGTGCGCGAGAGCGAATCAGCGTCGAGCAGCTCGAGCGGGAAAAAAGCATCGCATAGTCCGGTCTCGTCGGCTCCCACCGGCTCCGATAGCGTTGCAAACGTCGAAATCATAACGTCTTCCGGCGAGCATGTCGGACAAGTAAAGCTGTGGGCCATCGGCTCCGATGCCTTGCTCACCAAGGCAGATTCTGCGTTTAGGGAGAAGACCTTTAACGCCATGGCCCTTGCTGCGGTTGTTGCAGTTTGCATTTCGGTCGTTATCGGATCACTCGTGTCGCGCATGCTCACCAAGCCGATTCACCGTATTACCAGCACGGCCAAGCAAATTCGCGATGGCGATCTGTCTGCTCGTACGGGCTTGCGCGGCGATGACGAGATCGATCAACTGGGCGAGACATTCGATGAGATGGCCACTTCGCTCGAGAAGGATATGAAACACGAGAAACGTTTGACCTCGGACGTGGCTCACGAACTTCGTACTCCGCTTATGGCCATGCTCGCAACGGTCGAGGCCATGCAGGATGGCGTATATCCTACCGACGATGAGCACTTGGAGACTGTTGCTTCCGAGACGCGTCGCCTGGCTCGTCTGGTGCAGCAGATGCTCGACCTGTCGCGCATGGAAAACAGCACGGCTCCGCTCAACCTTGAGCCGGTGGACATGGTTCCTTTCGTGCGTTCCATCGTCAATGCCCAGGAGCGCCTGTTTGTCGACCGCGATCTGCGCTTGCGCTTTGCTGACGAGACCCAAGGTCACGACGATGTCGTCGAAGCCGATCCCGACATGATCACACAATGCGTCATCAATCTCATGAGCAACGCCATGCGCTACACCCCCGAGGGCGGTTGGGTCGTGGTGTCGGTGCTCAGTGACCGCAAACACGTCAGCATCGCCGTTTCTGATACCGGCATCGGTATTGCCAAGGATGACTTGTCGCGCATCTTCGGCCGTTTTTGGCGCGCCGATGCCAGCCGTGCCCGTGAGGCGGGCGGTCTGGGCGTGGGCCTCGCCGTGACTAAACAGATCGTCGAGCGCCATCACGGCTACATATCCGTGGAGTCGGAGCTTGGAAAGGGTACGACTTTTACGATTCATTTGCCTCGCGAGCACACGGCGGACGCGGCATCTACTACAATGGAGCACTAGCTTTTCGCTATTCGGTGAAGGAGGGGTTTCGTCCCTGCCGCTCCGAGTTTGCGAAAACGTGCGGGAAAGAACCCGCATTACTGTCGTATTTTGGTAAGGAGTGACTCACGTGACAACGATGGAGCGTCGTCCGGATTCCCGTGGCAAGGTTCGTGATATCTACGATGCCGGTGAAAACCTGCTGATGGTCGCCACCGACCGCATTTCTGCGTTCGACTTCATTCTTCCCGACGAGATTCCGTTTAAGGGAGAGGTGCTCAACCGCATCTCGGCATTCTGGTTCGATAAGTTTGCCGACATCGTTCCCAACCACCTCGTTTCCATCGACCCGGCGGATTTCCCTGAGGAGTTTGCTGAGTATCGTGACTACCTCGTCGGCCGCGCCATGCTGGTTAAGAAGGCCCAGACGATTCCTATCGAGTGCATCGTCCGCGGCTATCTGACCGGTTCGGGCAAGAAGACCTACGACGAGAACGGCACCGTCTGCGGCATCCAGCTGCCTGAGGGCCTGACCGAGGCTTCCAAGCTTCCCGAGCCGCTGTTTACGCCGTCCACGAAGGCCGAGATCGGTGACCACGACGAGAACATCTCGTTCGAGCGTTGCTGCGAGATCGTGGGCGAGGACATCGCCACGCAGATTCGCGACCTTTCCCTCAAGATCTACAAGGCTGCCGCCGAGTATGCAGCGACCCGTGGCATCATCATTGCCGACACCAAGTTCGAGTTCGGTGTCATCGATGGCAAGGTTACGCTGATCGACGAGTGCCTCACGCCCGACTCCAGCCGTTTCTGGCCTGCCGCCAGCTACGAGGAGGGCAAGATTCAGCCCAGCTACGACAAGCAATTCGTCCGCAATTGGCTCAAAGCCAACTGGGATATGACGGGGGAGACCCCGCACCTGCCCGCCGAGGTCATCGATGGCACGTCCGAGCGCTATCGCGAGGCCTTCCAGATCATCACGGGCTCCCAGTTCACAAGCATGAAGGAGAACGCATAAGTGAGTACCCGTAGCGCCACGAACAAGCGCACGCAATCCCACGAGGTTACCGGGGTTGCGCGCAAGTCCGCTGCATCCGCCAAGCCCGCCCGTCAGGCAGCGAGCTCTGTCCGCGTCGTGCCGGCTTCGTCTAAGGCACGCCGCAAAGAGCTCGAGAAGGGCGAGAATCTCGAGGGCCTCTCTAAAGAGGAGAAGCGCGCCCGCAAGGCTAAGCAGCGCGCCAAGGAGGATCGCATCTACACGGTGTCGAATATCCTTCTCAAGCAGGATGAGGACTACACCAAGCGCCGCCGCATCTGGTGGGCCGTGCTCACTATCGGCATGGTGCTCGTCGTGGCCATTTGGGCTTCGCTGTACTTCGCTCCCGCTGGCATGGTGTCCAGCCCTGTCCAGATGGTCGGCATTGTTTTGTCCTACGTCGTCATTTTGGGTGACTTCATCTACGACTTCGTTCGTATTCGTCCCCTGCGCAACATGTACCGCACGCAGGCCGAGGGCATGTCCGAGAACAAGCTCAACGCCCTTATCGAGCGCTCGGCTGCCGAGGAGGACAAGAAGGACTCCAAGAAGAAGTAGCGTTTGCATGCATACTTATCGCTAAGATATAAGGCGCGTCGTTTTTGCGGCGCGCCTTTTTACTGTTCTATAGATAGATGGAGTGGCACATGATTCGAGCTGCCCTGACGGTCGAAGAGGCTCTGGAGGGCATGAAGGCCCTAGAGCCCAAGATTAAAAACTATGCGCGCCTGGTTGTCCGCAAGGGCGTAAACGTCAAGCCCGGTCAGGAGGTTGTCGTTCAGTCTCCGGTCGAGTGCGCGCCGTTTGCGCGCGTGGTGGTCGCGGAGGCCTATGCCTCCGGTGCCGGTCACGTGACGGTTATTTGGGCCGATGACGCCGTGACGAGGCTCACGTACGAGCATGTCGAGAAAAGCTATTTTGAGCAGACGCCCGAGTGGAAGCGCATGCAGCTGGATTCCCTGGCCCAGGATGGTGCCTGCTTTGTCTTTATCGAGGGGGCGGATCCTGCGGCCCTCAAGGGCATCGATCCAGCCAAGCCGGCCGCGGCATCCAAGGCGAGGAATACGCAATGCAAAGTTTTCCGCCGTGGACTGGATTACAACATCAATCCGTGGTGCATCGCCGGCGCTCCGGTCGTGGCTTGGGCGCACGAGGTGTTCCCGGGAGACGCCGATGAGGTTGCGATCTATAAACTATGGAATGCGATTCTGCACACCGCCCGTGCCGATGGCCAGGACCCGGAGAGCGACTGGGAACTCCATGACGCCGCATTCGAAAAGAACCTGCGTTTTCTGAACGACAATCGTTTCGACTACCTGCATTACGCCGCGGCAAATGGAACCGATCTGACGATTGGCATGACGAAAGGTCACGAGTGGGCCGGCGGCAAGGGCAAGACGCCCGAAGGGCACCCCTTCTTCCCCAACATTCCCACCGAGGAAGTCTTCACTTCGCCCGATCGCATGCGCGCCGACGGTATCGTGTACTCGGCCATGCCGCTCATCCACCATGGCAATAAGGTCGACGATTTTTGGATTAAGTTCGAGGGCGGCCGCGTAGTGGACTACGATGCCCGTGTGGGCAAGGCAACGCTCGCAAGCATCATCGATACTGACGAGGGCGCTGCTCACCTGGGAGAGGTCGCGCTCATCTCCAAGAACACGCCGATCCGCGAAAGTGGCGTACTGTTCTACGATACGCTCTATGACGAGAACGCTAGCTGCCATCTCGCGCTAGGTGTCGGTTTCCCCGAATGCATCGAGGGTGGGTATGACATGTCCAAGGAAGAGCTCCTGGAGCATGGCGTTAACGTCTCGAGCACGCACGTCGATTTTATGATTGGCACGGACGACATCGATATTACGGGCATTACGCCTGATGGACGTGAAGTTGTGATTTTCCAGAACGGCCAATGGAGTTGGGAATAGTCCCAGACCGTGGTACAATGCCACCCGCGGGCCGTTAGCTCAGCTGGCAGAGCAGGGGACTTTTAATCCCAAGGTCCAGGGTTCGAACCCCTGACGGCCCACCATAGAATGGAAAAGCGACTGGCGGATGCCGGCCGCTTTTTTGTTGCCGCGACGCGGGTTCGAACCCGAAAGGGCGCGGAGCTGAGTAAACGCGTGAGCGTTTGCCAGCGCAGCGCGCAAGGCGCGAAGCGCCGCAGCAGCCGCCTGCGGAGCAGGCTGAACCCCTGACGGCCCACCCAAAGTAAGGAATACGAAATGAAAACAAATAGATACGGAATTAGCGGCAGCACATTAAAGATAATAGCAGCCATTTCGATGGTTCTCGATCATGTAAGCAGGATCGTCCTGACCAATGGAATCATGACTCACGCATCGTACAGTCAGATATCAGACGAACAGTGGGCGATTCTAAGCGAGGCTTCGGATGTGCTTCATGTTCTTGGCAGAATTGCATTTCCCTTATTTTGCTTTTTGATAGTTGAGGGATTTTTGCATACTCATGACATAAAGAAGTACCTGCGAAATATGCTTGTCTTCGCAATCATTGCGGAGCCCATATACGATTTCGTTCAAACCGGGCAACTATTCGACCTTCGGCAACAAAATGTTATGTGTGAGCTCCTGCTTTCCTTGGTCTTTTTGATTATTCTGGAAAAGATACGAAGCCTTTCAAAATGGAAGAGATGCATCGCAGAAATTGCTCTGATTGTTTTGACAGCACTGGCAGCTGAATACACTAAACTAGATGGCGGTGTGTATGGCATTCTGCTTGTGGCTGCATTCTATTTATTCCACGACAGCAAGGGCAAGATGTTCTTTGCTGCAGTATGCGCAGTGCTCCTTTCGTCATGCCATATAGTTGGCGGCGGATTTGAGCTTGCTGCGGCTAATGTACTTAATCCTGATGTTGCTGCCGCGGTTGTTTCGTTGCTGCTTATCAATTTTTATAATGGCAAGCGAGGGCTGAGGCTGAAATACTTCTTCTACATTTTCTATCCGGCACATCTTGCTCTGCTTTATGGTGTCTCACTTATTGTTTTGAACTGTCTTTAAAAACTCTCAAACAAGTCTCTGAAAGCAGAAACAAATTGACCCTAAGACTGCTTGTGAATTTCAGGAAGACCTGAGAGATGCGAGGATAGACAACGAGGGCTGCAGAAAGATGCTTCTCAGTTTTCTGGCGGATTGCATGTATCTGTATGAGGATCACTTCCACACACTCATGGATAACAGTGATAAACACGGCAGATCCTCAAAACATGAGGCCGCGGAGGTCAAACGATGCTTCGAAAGCATGAATGGCAGCGAGAAAATGAGTTCGGAAGCACCCTCTGGATGCTCCAGCATAGAATAGAAAGCGATCGGCTCCGGCTGGTCGCTTTTTAGTTGACGGTGCACGGGTTCGAACCCGAACTTCTCTATATATAAGAACGCTTGGCGAACAAAACCCGCCTTTTACCGACGGGAAACAAATAGCTCATGCTTTTGGAGTAAAGTGGCGCTCCAGAGATGACCGATGCCTTAACACCTATAAACCAGCTGGTCATCGCCAATATCAGAAGCTGCTGCTTCGAATGCGGCCTCAGTGAAGCAACTGAGGGTTCTATTCATTTGTGAACAAAATATGGAGTGCGCGATTCCCGCCCCCGGGGCCCCTCCGGTCTGGCAATATATCTCCTTGCCGCGCGGC
>CAJMPZ010000002.1 GCA_905215445.1 uncultured bacterium
AAGGCCTATTCGGTAGATTAGCTGGATTCTTGGGAGGTCCTTGGGGAATGGCTACTGTATACTAATTCCCGCAGCGCACGCGAGCGGAAACAAACGCGAACGTCTGCCTGGGGAGTTAGCTCAGTTTGGTTAGAGCGCCGGCCTGTCACGTCGGAGGTCGCGGGTTCGAGCCCCGTACTTCCCGCCAACGCAATTAAAGCCACGTCTTCGGACGTGGCTTTTTGCGTTTGATGCACTTTGTTTCGATAGAACGATCGCCCTGGCGCATCTTCGCCCAGAATCCCCGCCCCTTCGGGAACGCAAGTAAAATCTAATAAGCATATCTGTCTAAACAACAGCTTTGTTGCGCAACACCTGTTCAACGAAGCAGGGGGTTAGGTTATACTAAATTGCACTGTGGGCCGCATCTGATGCATTTCGCTCCAAGCGCGGCATTCAGTGGATATCCGATTTACCATTTGGATGTCCTGCGGTCATTTAGCGTCTCGACACAAGCTCGGCCCCGGAGCTCGTTCGAGCTGTTCGTATTCCTTGAAAGGGGAAAAATGGACATATCGAGGAAGACTGATTACGCCCTTCGTATGCTGGCGATGCTTGCCGAGGATCCGGAGCGTTTGCTTTCTGTTCGCACCGCTGCCGAAGAGGTCAATGTCCCGTATTCGTTTGCCCGCTCGATTCAGCACGGTTTGGTCCAGGCCGGTATTGTGGAGAGCCTGCGTGGCGTCCACGGTGGCATGCGTCTCAAGGTCAGTCCGGACGACGTTACCATTCGTCAGGTCGTCGAGGCCGTTCAGGGTCCTATGGTTATGAACGATTGCACCGCACCCGATGGCGACTGTGCGCGCATGGGCGCGTGCTGCTATCATCCCCTGTGGGCCGGAGCCCAGGCGTTGATGCGCGACTACCTCGATTCCGTTTCGCTCGGCGACATCGTCGCTCACCGCCAGTTCCCGGCCGTCGATCCCAAGTTCGCCGACCGCGAAGCGTTTCCCGAGTACGCCACCTGCGCGTGCGCTTGCCGGGAGGAATAGCGCCGCATAAGGAGCATAGCCATGATTCAGGACCCCTTTCGTTCGATGATTCGTTCGGAAGGGGTCCTGCGTTATCGCGACCTTCCGTGGCGCCGCACACGCGATCCGTACATCATTTGGCTTTCTGAGGTCATGCTGCAGCAAACGCAGGTGCCGCGCGTGGAGGCGCGCATGCCGGTGTGGCTCGATCGTTTTCCGACTGTGCAGGCGCTTGCCCAGGCCGCGCCTTCCGATGTTTTGGACGCTTGGCAGGGGATGGGCTACAACCGACGCGCTCTGGCGCTCCACAAGGCCGCCCAGCGCGTTATAGAGGACTGGGACGGGGAGTTTCCGCGCGAGACGCGCGATCTGGTCGCGCTGCCCGGTATTGGCCCGGCGACGGCGCAGGGCATCCGTTCGTTTGCGTTTGATCTTCCGGGTGTGTATCTGGAGACCAACGTGCGCACGGTCTTTCTGCATCATTTCTTTCCCGACGTGCCGGCTGTTCCCGATCGCGAGCTGGTGCCGCTGATTCAGGCGGCCTGTCCGGCGGCCCCCGGTGCGTCGGCGGACGAGATCGCTCCCTTTGCCGTGCCGCTCGATGATGCCGACACGCCGCGCGCGTGGTATTACGCGTTGCTAGATTACGGCGCATATCTAAAAAAGACGTTGCCCAATCCGTCCAGGCGGTCGGCGGGCTATAGCCGTCAGTCCAAGTTTGAGGGCTCGCGTCGCCAAAAGCGCGCCCACATCGTGCGCATGCTGCTGGCGGCGCGCGATGGGCAGCCTGCGGGCATTACGGTTGATGAAGCTGTTACAGGCGTTAACGAGATGGAGACGGCAGCCGGTCGCGGGCCGGTCGAGTGCGACTTGATCGCGGGCATTCTAGCCGACTTGGAGCGCGAGGGCTTTTGCCGAGCCGAGGACGATCGTTGGTTGAGTGTGTAGCCCGCTCAAATCTGAAGAACGGGATTGTAAGGTTTAAATTCTCGGCTTGAGGGCATCCTAAAGGCGAGGCCGCTTGAAGCCTACGGGCGGCATGCGTTGAAGGGAAGTACACCTATGGATTTTGAGAACTCCCAAACCAAGAAGAACCTCGAGACCGCTTTTGCCGGTGAGTCTCAGGCACACACCAAGTATCGCTACTATGCATCCAAGGCCAAGAAGGACGGCTACGTTCAGATCTCGAATATCTTTGCCGAGACGGCGGGTAACGAGTCCGAGCACGCCAAGCTATGGTTTAAGTATCTGCACGATGGCGCCGTTCCCGGCACTCTTGATAACCTGCGCGATGCCGCCGCGGGCGAGAACTACGAGTGGACCACGATGTATGACGAGTTTGCCAAGACCGCCGAGGAGGAGGGCTTTGTCGAGATCGCCGAGAAGTTCCGTGGTGTCGCCGCCGTCGAGAAGGCCCACGAGGAGCGCTACAACAAACTCGTCGAGCGCATCGAGTCGGGCGAGGTGTTTGAGCGCGAGGGCGTGAAGGTGTGGAAGTGCCTGAACTGCGGGCACCTGCACGTTGGTGCCGAGGCGCCCGAGGTGTGCCCGGTGTGCAACCACCCGAAGGCGTACTTTGAGGAGCAGGTGGTGAACTACTAGCGCTTGGCGCTGGCTGCTGCGGAGCGCAGGGCGGGAGGCCGGATCGCCTTCCCTCCCCGCTCACGGCTCCGCAGGGTCGCGTTGAGGGAAGACGATCCGGCCTCCCACCCTGCGCTCCGGCTTCGGGTCGTTGCGTGCTCGCTACAGAAAAGCTGATATTAAAGGTTGTGTGCCGCCCCTTTTTGGGACGGCACGTTTTTGTGGGGTCCCGGTCTCCACAATTTTCGTCAAGCTATTGGTTAGATTTTGGTCAGTTGGCGTAAGGGCGGAAGGCCAAAAGATTGTTGGCGAAAAAAGCTCAGAGAAAGTGCTGGTAGGGGAGTTGTTGAGCTTTTCGACAGCTTTTGAGCAAAAGAAACTTTGTGGCTATTGCCGGCGATTGCGTTGTAGCGGTCATGGCGGTGCGGGATGCTGGTCGTAAGCGTCGAATGCTCCGATTTTGGAGGCCAGCATGGATCTGTTTCTTGAGACTCCGCAGCAACAAGCTGAGCGCATGCTGCGTCAGCAGCAACGACTCATGGAGATACAAATGCAAGGGGCGGCAGTCCAGCCCTTTGCGCAAAATGTCGTGCCCGCTGCTGTACCTGCAGCTGTGCCCGGGTGCGAATCGGCACCAGAGGCCTATTCCGTACAGCAAGATTCATATGCGCAGGAGCTCGCGTTCGACAAGCGTCGTGCGCGTCGTCGCCGCGTGGGCCAGCGCCTGCGCACGTTAGCGATGATCGTGCTCATTCCGTTAGGACTTGCGGCGATTTTCCTGGTCTCGTATGCGCTCACCTGCATTCTCAACGGTGCTTCGCCCAGTGAAGTGCTCCAGCATCTGTCGGCCCTCGGCCAGCGCCTAGGCGATGTCATAACAACCATCCGCACCGGCTGGGAGAGTTAGCATTCGCCATCGCGGGTCTTCTTGGATGCAAGGATTATCGCCACGAGTGGAATCCTTGCATCTTGCCGGTCTGGCCGTGTGACTAAATAGTATTATTGAAGATGAATAATAATAGGAGATGCCATGCATAAGCATGATTTAGAGCAGACCCTTTTGGACATTGACGAAGAAGCGGAGCTGGAAATAGGTCCAAGAGGCGATAGGCCGAGCGTTGTATTGGTGGGAGGAAGTGCCTTCATACTAAACGATCTGACGAATCGGTCGGTTACACATGACATTGATGTGTTTGAGGCGGACAGGTGCCTCCGCGAGATCATGGATCGATACCCCGGGGTGAATGGAATGGCGGTGGCATATTGCAACCAGATGCCATTCAATTACGAAGATCGATTGATCCCATTGGAGATTGGGGCGCATTTTATCAGGTACTTTACGCCATCTTTGGAGGATCTGGCGGTGATGAAGCTTTACGCCTATCGCCCGAATGACATTGTCGACCTCCATAGCCGAGCGTTTACCGAGCGGCTTGATTGGGATCTGCTCGAGCGGCTTATATTCGATGAAGGGGAGGCGTTGGCGTCGTCGCCTTCGGAGCGGAGCTACCAAGAGATGGTCTGTGCATACAGGCAATACATAAAGGAGGTGCGTGGTTGAATCTGACTTTTGAGGGATTCTTGAAAGGCTATTGCCGAGAGCTGTCCGGGCAGCGGTCGCTGAGTTTTAGAAAGCTGGTTAAGCTGGCAATGACGGATGCGCCGCGCGTGGCGGAGCCTCTGTTTTTGCTCGCTTTGGCGCAGGGCAAAGCCGAATACGTTCTGGGCTTATCCGAGGGCTCGTGGATGGAAGAGGGCTACCGAGACGTCTTTTCCCTGTACGGTCAAGCGGATAGCCTGGCATCTCTATGCGCCGGGGACAAGCTCCCTAATCGTTATGCCAACGTATGGCGTGCGTATCGGGGGATGAAAGAAAAGCCAGTGGCCGACAGAAGGGTTAATGCCCTGATGAGAAAAAGAACGCTGAAAGCACTGGAGGCATCGGGCGTAACGCGCTATGGCCTCTGCCACGATTTGCACCTGAATAAGGGAAACGTGTACGCATACTTGGCCGGTAATGACTCAAAGGTGAGCAGGAAGACGGCGCGCCGCATTATGGAATATGCGGAGGAGAGAGGCACCCAAGAAGGGGTCGGGCGCCCGGTGCGTGTGGCGGGGTAAGATTGATCGCGGTTTTGATTGATGATCGATTGGGTTTGTTGGGCGGAGTTTATGTCTGCAATTGATATTGCACTTATTGTGATTGCTTTGGTGGCGGTGGGGGTCGCTGCGGCCTGTGCCCTGCAGCTCAAGGGCCTTCGTGCCGAGTTGCGGGAGCGTGGCGACAGTAGCGCGGAAACGCTGGCAGCACTCGAGCAGGCCAACAACGCGCTCGATGCCCTGAACGTCGCGCTGGCCGAAACACGCCGCACGGCCAATGCCATCGCGCAGCAGCAGACGACCGATGCGGCCGTGGAGCAGCAACGTTACCTGGCCATCGCACGCGAGTTCTCGCAAGCTGGTGACCGGATGGATGACCTGCGCCGTGAGACGGCCCAACAGCTCGGCGCCAATCGCGAGGGCATCGAGCATCGCCTGGACAAGGTGCGCGAGACGGTCGATGCTCAGCTGGGCGCCATCCGCAAAGACAACAACGTGCAGCTCGATCAGATGCGCGCGACGGTGGACGAGAAGCTCTCTCGCACGCTCAACGACCGTCTGTCTGCATCGTTTAAGCAGGTGAGCGACCAGCTCGAGGCCGTGTACAAGGGCCTGGGCGACATGCAATCTATCGCCACTGGCGTGGGCGACCTTAAGCGCGTGCTGGGTAACGTCAAGGCGCGCGGCATTTTGGGCGAGGTGCAGCTGGGCGCGATCCTGGCGGATATCCTCACACCCGATCAGTATCTGGAAAACGTTGCCACCAAGCCCGGCGCCTCGGAGCGTGTTGAGTTTGCCGTCAAGCTGCCGGTAGACGAGGGCGACCCCGTACTGCTGCCGATTGACTCCAAATTCCCGGGCGACGCGTACGAGCATCTGCTCGATGCCCAGGAGTCGGGCGACGCGGATGCCGTCGCCGCCGCGCGCAAGACGCTTGACGCTATGGTCAAGCGTGAGGCAAAGGACATCTGCGAAAAGTATCTGAGCGTGCCCGTGACCACCAACTTTGGCATCATGTTCGTTCCGTTTGAGGGGCTGTACGCTGAGGTCGTCAGCCGCCCCGGGCTTATCGAGACCCTGGGCCGCGACTATCATGTCAACGTTGCCGGCCCTAGCACCATGGCGGCCATTCTCAACAGCCTGCAGATGAGTTACCAAACGTTTAAGCTGCAAAAACGCACCGACGATGTACTGCGCGTGCTCTCCGCTGTCAAGGCCGAGCTGCCGCGCTATCAAAAGGCGCTGCGCCGCGCCCAGCAGCAGATCGAGACCGCGGGCAAAACGGTCGAGGGCATCATTACCACGCGCACCAACGTCATGGAGCGCAAGCTCAAGGACATCGACGCGCTGGAAGACGCCGACCAAGCCGATGAGATCTTGGGGCTCACGCCCGCGGGCTTTCCCACAGACCAAGAAGACGAGGACTAATTGCAACAAGACGGCGGGGCGCCGGCGCAAACGCGGATGCCCCGCTGCTTTTCGCATCGTGCTTGCCTGAAGTGCGCTTCAATGTGCAACAATGGCGTTTCGCCCTATCAGACGCGAAAGGAAGCCCATGTCTCAGAGAAGCACCAGCCCGCTCAAACGCTCCACCGTGCGCCGCACGCTACAGCGTTTTTGGGATGTCACGCGCACGCAGCCGCTGATTGTCTTTCTCTCGGTGTTCTCGTCGGCGGGCTATATCTTTTTGCTGACGTTTGCCAATACCTATGTGATGGCCCTCATTGTCGACCGCATTCAAGTCGGTCCCGTGGCGGGTGGCCAGGTGTTTGAGGTCTTCGGCCCCTATATCCTGGCGCTCGTACTCGTTAACCTGGTGGGTCAGATCCTCTCCAAGCTACAGGACTACACCGTCTACAAGCTCGAGATTGCGGGCAACTATCACCTGGCGCGTCTGTGCTTCGACACGCTCTCCAACCAATCCATGACATTCCATACCAGCCGCTTTGGCGGATCGCTTGTGAGCCAGGCAAGCCGTTTTATGAGCGGCTATACGGGTCTGGTGGACGTAACGGTGTATTCGCTCATCCCCACCATCACCTCGGTCATCTGCACCGTGGCCGCACTCGCCCCGGTGGTGCCGACGTTTACCGTGATCCTGGTGGGCATCATGGTCGTCTACATTGCGTTTGTCTGGCTTATGTACAAGCGCATCATGCCGCTTTCGGCCGCGACGTCCGCCGCGCAGAACAAGCTCTCGGGCGTGCTCTCCGACGCGGTCACGAACATCTTGGCCGTCAAGACTTGCGGGCGCGAGGACTTTGAACGTGATCTGTTCGATACCGCCGACCGCGCCGCGCGCGACGCCGAGACGGTCTCGATGCACGCCATGATGCAACGCAACTTTACGACCTCGGGCCTTATCGTCATCACCATGGCTGTGGTGAGCGTGTTCGTCGCGGGCGGCAACGCGTGGTTTGGCATCTCGGCGGGCTCGCTCGTCATGATCTTTACCTACACCTATAACCTCACCATGCGCCTGAACTACGTGAGCTCCATGATGCAGCGCATCAACCGCGCGCTGGGCGATGCGGCCGAGATGACGCGCGTGCTGGACGAGCCGCGTCTGGTGGCAGACGACGAGAACGCCTCCGAGCTCAAGGTGCGCGAGGGCGCGATTGATTTTGAGCACCTGAGCTTTGCATACCGTGATGCCGCGGCGGACGAGAGCGTGTTCGACGACCTGACGCTCCATGTGGCGGCGGGCCAGCGCGTGGGCCTGGTGGGCAAATCGGGCTCGGGCAAGACGACGCTTACCAAGCTGTTGCTGCGCTTGGACGATGTGCAGGGCGGCCGCGTGCTCGTGGACGGCCAGGACGTCTCGCGCTGTACGCAGCAGAGCCTGCGCCGTCAGGTGGCCTACGTGCCACAGGAGGCGCTGCTGTTCCACCGCTCCATTCGCGAGAATATCGCCTACGGCCGCCCCGACGCCACCGACGAGCAAATTCGTGAGGCGGCGCGCCTGGCCAATGCCCTGGAGTTTATCGACCGCCTGCCCCATGGCTTTGACACCATGGTGGGCGAGCGCGGCGTTAAGCTTTCGGGCGGCCAGCGCCAGCGCGTGGCCATTGCCCGTGCCATCCTCACCGACGCGCCGATTCTGGTACTCGACGAGGCGACGTCTGCCCTCGATAGCGAGTCCGAGGCGTTGGTGCAGGAAGCTCTCGAGAACCTGATGCGCGGCCGCACCTCCATTGTGGTGGCGCATCGCCTGTCCACCGTGGCGGCGCTCGACCGCATCGTGGTGCTGGCGGATGGCGAGATCGTCGAGGACGGCACGCATGTGCAGCTCGTCGAGGCGGGTGGCGAGTACGCGAGTCTGTGGAGCCGTCAGACCGGCGCATTCTTGGAGGCGTAAGCGTCTAGGACGTGGGACAATTGTGCCCATAAGTTTATTGTGCCGTTGAGCCGAGGAGTCGTTATGCCACGCGAGACCAATGCCGCCAAGCGCGAGCGCGCCATCGAGGTGTGTGAGCGCCTCAACCGTCGCTATGGCCCGGTCGAGTGCTTTTTGGACCACGAGAATCCCTTCCGCCTGCTGATCGCGGTGCTACTCTCGGCGCAAACGACCGACGCGCAGGTCAACAAGGTGACGCCGCGGCTGTTTGCCCAGTGGCCCACGCCCGAGGCCATGGCCGGGGCGAGCGTGGCTGACGTGGCGGACACCATTAAGTCACTCGGCTTTTATAAGAGTAAGGCCAAGCATGCCGTGGAGGCCGCCCAGATGATCGTTGCTGACTACGGCGGCGAGGTACCGGCCGACATGAAGGAGCTTGTAAAGCTGCCGGGCGTGGGGCGCAAGACGGCGAACATCGTACTCAACGTGGGGTACGGCATCGTGGAAGGCATCGCAGTGGATACGCACGTCAACCGCATTGCGCACCGCCTGATGCTGAGTCCCAAGACGCATGCCAAGGAGCCGCTCAAGACCGAGCAGGATCTGCTCAAGATTTTGCCGCACGAGTATTGGGAGTCGGTCAACCATCAGTGGATCACCTTCGGTCGCGAAATCTGCGATGCCCGCAAACCCAAGTGCGACGAGTGTCCGCTGGCAGATTTGTGCCCCAGCGTGCGCGTAGCGGGGTAGGGCGGAATGCATCTTCGTCTGGCGTTTTTTGCAGGGCCGGGTTTGCCCTTGAGCAGGAGTCCTCTCCATGCGCTACCATGACAAACAATGATCTTTGACGTACGACCCGCCGAGCTTGCCCCGGCGGGCTTTTGGCGTTGCGATGCCGGAGGAACAGCATGCTCATTCACCGTATAGCCGCGCAGCTCTACACTGCCGAGGCACTGCAGACCGTCGAGGCCGGACTCGATGCCGGCGAGGACGTGACGTTGGCCGTGTCGCAGTCGGGTCGCACGCTTATGGCGGCCGCCCAGTTTGCGCGCCGTCCGCGTCCCACGGTCTATATCGTGAGCGGCGAGGACGCTGCCGATCGCGCCGCGCGCAGCCTGGCCGCCTATGTGGGCCTGGCGCACGTGTGCCGCTTTCCCGAGCGCAAGGACTACCCGTGGCGCGAGCAGGCGCCCGACGATGCCGTGGTGGCGCAGCGCTGCGAGGCCCTGGGACGCATCGTGCGCGGTGACAACTGCATTATGGTTGCCTCGGCCCGCGCGTTGCTGCGTTGCGTGCCGCCAGTCGAGAGCCGCTACTGGGAGTCCACGACCTTTGCGGTGGGCGAGGAGATCCCTTTTGACGAGGTGCCGCAGCGCCTGGTGGGCATGGGCTATACCAATGCCGGTGCCGCCGACGCGCCCGGCCTGTTCCGCGTGCACGGTGATACCGTCGAGGTGTTCCCCGCGCAGGAGAAGGCACCCGTGCGCATTGAGTTCTTTGGCGACGAGATTGATCGCATCCGCCGCATGGTGAGTTCCACGGGGCAGACCATCGGCAACGAGGACAGCATCGAAATCTTCCCCTGCCGCGAGCTGGCGCTCACCGACGAGGCCGTTCACAACATGCACGTGGCGCTCTACCGCGCCAGCCAGGACGACAGTAAGCTGGCGGCGCTGCTCGAGATGGTGGATGCACGCATCGTCACGCCCGAGCTCGACCGCTTTTTGCCGGTGATGTACGGCCAGACCGTGAGCCCGCTGTCGCATGTGAGCGGCCAGGCGCTCGTGGTGCTGTCCGAGCCGCGCTCGCTGTTCGACGACTGCCTGCGCGCCTACGAGGATATCGAGGCACGCGCCGGCGAGGCGGGGGTCGACCGTCTGGACGGCCTGTACGTGCGTGCCCAGCAACTCGACTTTGGTGCCCAGCAGCGCCTTAACTACGTGAGCTTGATTCGTGCCGGCGGTGCGGTGACGGCAGAGCTCAAGATTGAGCAGCCGGCCATCGCGGGCTCGGACAATCGCTTTATGACGCGCATCCAGGAGGTCGTGGGCAAGCGCTATGCCTGCGTGTTTGCCATTCCCGACCGCGGTGCGCGCGAGTCGATGGAGCTCACCTTTGGCGACGAGGGCATCACCTTTGAGGAGTCGCTGACGGCCGCCCCCGAAAACGCCGGCGTTATCGGCGACCGCGTGCGCGTGGCGGCGGCGGATTCTGACGACCGTGCTGCTCGTCAGGCGGCCCATGCTTCGATTCGCGAGCGCCATGCCGACGCGCTCAACGCCCGCTCGCTCGAGGCGGGCGCGGCCCAGGCTGCCGCTGGTGCCGCCGTGCCCACCATCTCGCGCGGACGCGTGACCTTTGTGGATGCCGCTCTACCGCAGGGCGTGGTGGTGCCCGATGCCAATCTGGCCGTGTTCTCGATCGCCGACCTTAACGCCCGCATGGATGCCAACCGCGCGCGTAGCCGCCGAAAGGTCGACATTACGCAGATCACCTTCCCCTTTAAGCCGGGCGACTACGTGGTGCACGCAACGCATGGCATCGCGCTCTTTAGCGAGATCGCGCGCCAGGAAGTGGGCGGCAAGGAGCGCGACTACTTCTTGCTGGAATACGCCGACGGCGACAAACTCTATGTGCCGCTCGAGCAGGTCGACCGCATCACGCGCTATGTTGGCCCCGACGGCGATAAACCGCGCTTGACCAGGCTCAACACCGCCGACTGGACGCGTGCCACCAACAAGGCGCGCAAGAATGCCAAAAAGCTGGCGTTTGACCTGGTCGACCTGTATACGCGCCGCTCTTCGATTACCGGTATCGCCTGTCCGCCCGATACGCCCGAGCAGATTGAGATGGAGGAGAGCTTCCCCTACGACGAGACGCGCGACCAGCTGGAGGCTATTGCCGACATTAAGGCGGACATGGAGGCACCCAAGCCCATGGACCGCCTGCTGTGCGGCGACGTGGGCTTTGGCAAGACCGAGGTCGCCCTGCGCGCAGCGTTTAAGTGCGTGGACTCCGGCCGCCAGGTCATGGTACTCTGCCCCACGACTATTCTTGCCCAGCAGCACTACGAGACGTTCTTTGAACGCTTTGCCCCGTTTGGCCTTGAGGTCGAGGTGCTCAGCCGCTTCCGTACGCCGGCGCAGCAAAAGCGCGCGCTCAAGGCGTTTGCCGAGGGCACGATCGATGTGCTGATCGGCACACACCGTCTGCTTTCGGCCGACGTGAACCCCAAGAACCTGGGCCTGGTGATCATCGACGAGGAACAGCGCTTTGGTGTGCAGCACAAGGAGCAGCTCAAGAACCTGCGCGAGCAGATCGACGTGCTCACGCTTTCGGCCACGCCCATCCCGCGTACCATGCAGATGGCCACGAGCGGCGTGCGCGACATGAGCCTGATCACCACGCCGCCGACCGGGCGCCGTCCCGTGATTGTGCACGTGGGGGAGTACGACCCCGACGTGGTGAGCGCGGCGATTCGCCTGGAGGTGGGTCGCGGCGGCCAGGTGTACTACGTGTCCAACCGCGTCAAGACCATCGACGACGCCGTGGCGCGCGTGCACGAGGCCGCGCCCGAGGCGCGCGTGGGCGTGGCGCACGGCAAGATGAGCCCGCGCGAGGTCGAGGACGTGATGATCGAGTTTGCGACCAAAAAGATCGACGTGCTCATTGCCACGACCATCGTGGAGAGCGGTATCGACAACGCGTGCGCCAACACGCTCATCATCGAGGATTCGCAGCGCCTGGGCCTAGCACAGCTCTACCAGCTCAAGGGCCGTGTGGGCCGCTCGGCCACGCAGGCCTACGCATACTTTATGTTCCCGGGCGAGCTGCCGCTCACCGAGGAGGCAACGGCGCGCCTGACTGCACTTTCCGAGTTCCAGGACCTGGGCAGCGGCATGCGCATCGCCATGCGCGACCTGGAGATTCGCGGCGCCGGCTCGCTCATGGGTGCCGAACAGCACGGTAACCTATCGAGCGTGGGCTTTGACCTGTTTACGCAGATGCTGGGTCAGGCCGTGGCCGAGGCGCGCGGTGACGACGATGCCGGCGTGGAGGCGGCGAGCGTGGGCATTAACCTGCCGGCCGATTACTTCTTGTCCGAGGAGTACCTGCCGGCGGTGGACCAGCGCGTGCTCGTGTACCGCAAGCTCGCGGCGGCCGAGGACCTGGAGAGCATCGACGAGGTACAGGAAGAGACCGAGGCCGCGCATGGCGAGCTGCCGTTGGCGGGACTCAATCTGTTCAACCGCGCGCGTATCCGTATCCGCGGCGAGCGCTTGGGGCTCGAGAGCGTCACGCTCAGCGGCGGGCGCATCACGTTTTTGGGCGTCGACGTGCCCAAGAAGGTGGCCTTTGAGTTCAAGAATCGCTATGGCGCGGTGAACTTCCCCAAGAGCCGCAAGCTGTCGGTGCCTTACAAGGCGGGCGCCGGTGCGGGCAGCGGCCTGGGCCGCGGTCTCGACGCCAACGACGGCACCGGCCCCGTGGCCGCGGCGCTCATGCTGCTGCAGCAGCTGGGTGCTACTGACGATGACTAACAAGTAAGTCGGTGGGACAAAGTTATCAGTAGTTTTTGTCCCAGGTGCGATAGTCGCATCGAGCCTGTCAACGCAAGCGACCCTGGGACAAAACTACTGATAGCTTTGTCCCGCCACGTTGCGGGTCGACCCTTCGCCCGATGGAAAGGAAAGCATGTTCGGGTACATCTACAAGAAAGACGCCGCTGCCATTGCGGTTGTCCTGTGCCTTTGTCTGGGCGTGGGCAGCTTTTTCGATTATCAGATCTCGAGCGCGCTGTTCAACATCGGCAGCATGTACGGCCGCTTTATCGAGGCCGCCGGCGAGCTGCCGTTTGAGCTGACGGCGAGCGTCGCGGGCGTTATGCTCGTGCGCGCGGTGCGTCCCGACTCCAGGGGGAGCAAATGGCTCGCCGTGCTCGGCATCCTCGTCAACGTTGGCCTGGCCGGCTACGAGATCGTCTCGTCCCTGAAGGTTGGCGGCAAACTCATCGCTGTCCAGTTGGTGCTGACGTTTGTGCTGGTCATCGCTGCCAACCTTGTCGTCTATCGCCTCACGCGCGACACCGACTCCGACGAGCTCGCGCGCTGGGCGCTGATGGTGCTTGCCGTGTGGGTCGCTCAGGCCATCATCCTCAACGTGGTTGTCAAGCCGCTGTGGTCGCGCCCGCGCATGCGCGTGATCGAGGTCACGCCGGGGCTCAATTTTCAGCCGTGGTGGGTAATCGGCAACCCCGACAAGTGGAGCTATATTGCGGCCGGCGTAATCAAGGACGGCTTTAAGTCGTTCGCGAGCGGGCACACCGCGCATGCGGCAATCGGCCTTATGCTTGCGGGGCTTCCCGCGGCGGCCTTTACGGAAAAGCCTTCGCGTCGTCGCGTGGTCTTTTGGGTGGCGGCGGCCGTCGCGGCGCTCGTCGCCTTTGGCCGTATCGTGATCGGTGCACACTTTTTGACTGACGTGAGCTGCGGCTTTGCCCTGGTGTTGGCACTTGAGTGCCTTGCCGCGCGCGTTGCCTATCCTCACGGCGTACAATAGCCCCGTTTGAATCATCTGGACGATACCTGGTAAGAGAGGATTGCCATGCTCGCGTTCAACAACGACTATTCCCACGGCGCACACCCGGCGGTACTGCAGGCGCTCGTCGACACCAACATGGAGCCGCAGCCCGGCTACGGCACCGATGCGCATACCGAGCGCGCCAAGCAGCTGATCCGCGAGGCCTGTCAGGCTCCCGATGCCGACGTATTTTTGCTGGTGGGCGGCACGCAGACCAACGCGACGGTGATTGACATGCTGCTCGCGCCGTACGAGGGCGTGGTTGCCGCCGAGACCGGCCACGTTGCCTGCCACGAGGCGGGCGCCATCGAGTTTGGCGGCCACAAGGTGCTCACCATTCCCGGCTACGAGGGCAAGATGCACGCCGAGGATCTCGAAAACTATATCCAGGTGTTCTACGAAAACGAGAGCTGCGAGCACATGGTGTTTCCGGGCGCCGTGTACGTGAGCCTGTCGACCGAGTACGGCACGCTGTACTCCAAGGCCGAGCTGGCCGAGATTTATGCGGTGTGCCAGAAGCGCGAGATTCCGCTGTTTGTGGATGGCGCCCGCCTGGCCTATGCGCTGGCAGCCGATGAGTGCGACATTACCCTGCCCGAGCTGGCGCAGCTGTGCGACGTGTTCTACATCGGCGGCACCAAGTGCGGCGCGCTTTGCGGCGAGGCTGTGGTGTTCTGCGGCATGCACGCTCCGGCGCATCCCATTCCGCGTATTAAGCAGCACGGCGCGCTGTTGGCCAAGGGCCGCCTGACGGGCGTGCAGTTTGAGGCGCTCTTTACCGATGGCCTGTATTTTGAGATTGGTCGACAGGCGATTCAGACGGCCCAGGCGCTGCGTCGTGTGCTGCACGAGCGCGGCTACCAGTTCTTTTTGGAGACGCCCACAAACCAGCAGTTCGTGATTTTGCCCAACGAGGACATGGCCCGCATTCGCGAGCATGCGGCGATCGAGTACTGGGAAAAGTACGACGATACCCACACGGTGGTGCGCTTTTGCACCAGCTGGGCCACGACGCAGGAGGACATCGACGCGCTGGCGGCTGTCCTGTAGCCTGATGTAATGACGAGGGGCCGCCTTGCGCTGGGTTTGGCGCAAGGCGGCCTTTGTTTTTGAGAGAGAAGGGTTGTATGACCGAGATGTCCGAGCCGGCGATTCGCCTGGCGACGCCCGAAGACGCGCCGGCGTTGCTTGCCATCTATGAGCCGTATGTGCGCCAGACGGCGATTACCTGCGAATACGAGGTGCCGAGCGTTGAGGAGTTCGCCGGGCGCATCGAGCGTACGCTCAAGCGCTATCCGTATCTGGTGATGGAGCTGGACGGGCGTCCGGTAGGCTATGCCTATGCGAGTCCGCTCAACAGCCGCGAGGCATACGACTGGTCGGTCGAGACGTCGATTTACCTGGCACGCGACGTGCGCCACGGCGGGCTGGGCCGCAAGCTGCACGATGCGCTCAAGCAGTGCCTGATCGCGATGGGCATCACCAACATGTGCGCGCTCATCGCCGTGCCGCACGACAAGGACGACGAGTATCTAACGCACAACAGCCAGGACTTCCATGCCCATATGGGATATCGCTTGGTGGGTGCTTTCGACCGCTGTGCCCAAAAGTTCGGCCGCTGGTACGACATGTGCTGGATGGAGCTGGTCCTGGCCGAGCGCACCCCCAACCAGCCCAAACCAACCTGGTCCCCCGACCTCCTCGCCTAAAACCACCACAAAGGTGCCTATCCCCATTGTGGTGGTTAGCCGATGGGCTCGGTGTATTTGGCGCGGTCGGTGCGCTGGATGCGCTTGGAGATATGGAGCGGGCGGCCGTCGGTGTCGTAGACGTAGTCGGTGATTAGGATCAGCGCCTGCCCGCGCTCGACGTTGAGCAAAAACGCCTCGTTTTGCGAGGCATAGCACACCTCAAAGGTCTTATGCCCCTGCGCCGGCGTACGATGGAACTCCTGGCGCAGCGTGGCGTAGAGCGAACCGTTGATATCGCGATCGATGAGCGACCCAAAGCTTGGCGGCAGATAGGTGGTCTCCAGGCACAGCGGCGCGTCGTCCAGGTAGCGCAGGCGGACAAGTTTGACGAGCTTGCTGCCCGCGGCGGCGTCAAAGAACTTAGCTATGCTGCCGGCCGCCTTGGTAAAGCCCGAGTCCACCGTGCGCGTGGTGGGCTTCATGCCCTGGCCTTCGACCTGCTTGGTATAGCTCGAAAACACCAGGTTGTTCTCGTGGAGCGCGGGCGTGTCGGCCACAAAGGTGCCACGTCCGCGCTCGGTGCGCACCAGGCCCTCGTCAACTAACACCTTAAGCGCGTGGCGCACGGTGCTGCGCGACAGCCCCGATTCGTCCATGAGCTCCATCTCGGACGGCAGCTTGTCTCCGCGTGCGTAGGTGCCGGCGGCGATGCGGTCACGCAGCGTACTCGCCAGACGCTCGTATTGGGCCAAGTTCTTTTTTGACGAAGTGCTCATGCGAACAACCTGTATCTAACTTGTATGCTTACTGAACCAAGCATGTATCCAACATGACAACAAAACCGCTGGTAATGGATTGTCGAAAACTTTACCAGCAAAATTTCTAAGACAAATATAGCATACAACTAGTCGACATAACCAAAACGTGTATGTAACTTGTATGCCATCGAGAGCATCAAACGAGAAGAAAGGCTGATGCACGATGACTACTCAGGAACAGGTTAAGGACGTCGTCTCCCAGGTTTTGGCTGACAAGGCAGACAAGGGCGGCATCAAGCGCGTCGTGTGGATTGGCGCCGGCGGATCCAACGGCGGCAACTATCCTGCCCAGTACTTTATGGAGCACGAGGCCACGCAGGTCGTGAGCTCCAGCTACACCAGCAACGAGTTCGTGCACGCCACGCCTGCCTACGTCAACGAGAACACCCTGGCCGTCGTCGTGTCCATGCGCGGCACCAAGGAGACCATCGTCGCCGCCCAGGTCGCCAAGGACCACGGCGCCAGCACCATCGCCATCTATGTTGACGAGTCCGGCCTCACCGAGGTCTGCGACTACAAGATCCAGTATGACAGCCTGGCCGTTGACGAGTCCTGCATGGGCCGTACCAACTCCGCCGTCGTGACCATGATCGCCATGGAGCTCACGCAGCAGACCGAGGGCTATGCCGAGTACGAGACCGCTATGGCCGCTTTCGACCTGGTCGACCCCATCTATCGCAAGGCCGTCGAGTACACCCGTCCGCTCGCTGCCAAGTGGGCCGAGCAGAACGCCGACAAGCCCTGCATCAACGTCATGGCTCAGGGCCCGCTCTTTGGTGCCGCCTACGTCTTTAGCATCTGCAATGTGCAGGAGATGCTGCAGATCGACTCCTGCACCATCAACACCTGCGACTTCTTCCACGGCCCCTTCGAGATCCTGGACAAGCGCACCTCGCTGTTCCAGCTCATCAGCGTCGGCCGCAGCCGCTGCAACGACGAGCGCGGCATCCGTTTCGTCAACCAGTACGGTGGCGATCGCGTCTATCAGCTCGACGCCAAGGAGCTTGGCCTCAACGACATCAAGGACAGCGTGAGCGAATACTTCAACCACCTGATCTTTGCCCCGATCCTCAACAACGTCTACATGCGTGCGCTCTCCGCCGTCACCCACAAGGATTACATGACGCGCCGTTACATGTGGAAGCTGGATTACTAAGGGATAGAGCGGCCTAACAGCCCAATACCCCTCATGAGTTGCGGTGGAATAGTTCCTGTTTGGGAGCGTGAAGCCTCTGTTTGAGAACTATTTCACCGCAACTGCTAGAGCGGCACTTGGGGACGTTCCCTTTCTGCCGGCACCTGCGACACTCCTTGTTTCAAGAGATTTCCCGTTTGCCGATTTGTGCCTTGAAAAATGTATATAACGACTATAACGTAGTGTGAAACATATTGGAAACAATACCGAGGAGGCTGCGTTGAAGAAAAGCAATCTGGGCTATGTGCTGGTGCTGATCGCCGCGCTTATGTGGGGCAGCATCGGAATCTTTGTAAACGGCATCTCGGCCATGGGCGTTACGTCCCAGAGTATGGCTGCCTTTCGCTTGTTGGTCGGAGCGCTTATCTTGGCGCCGGTCCTGATGTTTATGGGCTGCCGTTCGGGTGAGGGGTCTACCGTGGCTCAGGGTCCGCTGGCCCTGTTCAAGGCAAGCCCTAAAGAGCTTGTTTCCTGCGCGCTTGTCGGTATCGTCGGTTTGGCCGCCGCCAACACTTGCTATTACGAGTGTATGGGCGAGGTGGGCATGTCCACGGCCTCGGTGCTGCTCTATACCTCGCCGGTGTTTGGCGTCGTGCTCGGCCGCGTGCTTTATCGCGAGGACGTGACCCCCAACAAGCTCGTTGCCATCGCTTTTAACATAGGGGGCTGTGTACTTGCAGTAACTAATGGCGACCTTTCCGGTTTCCATTTTTCGGTTTGGGGCGTCACGTCGGGCGTGATTGCAGGCTTTTGTGGGGCGTCGCTCGCGGTGTTTAGCCGGATAGCAACCAAGACGGTCCACCCGCTGGCTGTCACGTTTTGGGGCCTTGTTTTTGGCGGTGCGGTTATGGCGGCTATCGCGGCTCCGTGGCCGGATGTCGCCGCGGCAATGTCGCCACAGCTGCTGCTGCTGTTCCTTGGCTTTGGACTCATCCCCACAGCCGTGGCTTACATCTTATATATGCAGGGTCTGTCCATGGGGCTCGAGACATCGAAAGTTCCCGTCGTAATGTCTTTCGAGACGGTCGTCACCGTACTGGTGGGCATTGGTGTCTATGCCGAGTCCGCCGGCGCGATCAAGGTCCTGGGTATTGTGCTGGTGCTCATGTCCATCCTGATTATGAACACCGACTTCTCCAAGCTGCGCAACAGTGTATTTGTCGGTCATGTCGCTGAGAGCATGACCTTTAAGCCCAACGCGTGGTGGACGGAGAAAACGCAGGACATGGATCTGTTTAAGGAACGCACCGGCATCGCGCTGGAGCCCACCGTGCAGGAAAGCCCCTGGTACTTCGTGCGATAGGGGATTGCGCGCAGGGTCCGACTTGGGGTTATCCCGCCAGTGCCGGCCTGCCCAGCCCCAACGTTTCAAGTACGTTAAACCCGTCAACGGTCGATTTTCACCCGCGAACGGTCTTTATACTAATTAGCAATATCCGCAACGTATAAGACGTTATAATGACCATAACGAAAAGGAGGAGGCAAGATGAATCAGATCATTCTCGCATCTCATGGCGGCCTGGCCGCAGGCGCCAAAGACACGCTCGAGATGGTTCTCGGCGACGTGTCGAACGTCCACGTCGTGTCGCTTGCTCGTGACGACAAGGAGCCCATCACCAACAAGGTGGACGCCATGATCGCCACGTTCAACGCGGACGACACCGTCTATGTGCTGACCGATATGCTCGGCAGCTCGGTCAACAACAGCATGGTCGAGCTTTCCAAGAACGGCACGAAGTTCACGGTTGTCAGCGGTTTCAACATCCCGCTGGCGCTCACGCTCGCTATGAGCCCCGTCCCCGTCAAGGGCGCCGAGCTCGCGGCCCTCATCAACGAGGCCCGCACCGGTCTGACCAACCCCAACGCACCGGTCGAGGTCGCCGCGGCTCCCGCCAAGAAGGCCAAGGCGTCCCGTCACAGCTCCGGTCCCGCCAAGATTGTCCTCGCGCGTCTTGACTACCGTCTGCTGCACGGCCAGGTCGTCTTTACCTGGACCACCAAGGTCCAGGCCGAGCGCATCATCGTCGTCGACAACGCTGCCGCCAACGATGACATCAAGAAGGGCGCTCTTAAGCTGGCCAAGCCCCAGGGCGTGCGCCTGAACGTCTTCACCGTCGAGCGTGCCCTCGCCAAGATGGACAAGCTCAACACCCTCGGCGAGCGCGTCATGTTCGTCTTTGGCAACACTGCCGAGATGCTGCAGTTCTGCCAGGGCTACAAGCTCGACGCCATCAACCTGGGCGCCACCGCCAACCACGACGGTGCCGAACAGGTCGGCGGCAAGGACAGCTCCGT
Organism: uncultured bacterium; assembly: GCA_905215445.1. Lineage (GTDB taxonomy): Bacteria > Actinomycetota > Coriobacteriia > Coriobacteriales > Coriobacteriaceae > Collinsella. The sequence goes on from CAJMPZ010000002.1 coordinate 19,608, forward strand.
CTTCTTCGACGCCACCCAGAAGGCCGACGTCAACCAGCTGCTCGACATGGGCATCAAGCTCTACGTCCAGCAGACCCCTACGTATCAGAGCGTCGACATCGACGCCAAGCTGTAATCAACCAGGCTTTTGCCTGACTGAAAGGAGAAGGGTATGAATACGTTCATCAGTGCGGTGCTCGTCGGCCTCGTCGGCGTGTTCTGCATGTGGGACTCCCGCCTGCTCGGTCGTCTTAACTTCGAGCAGCCCCTCGTTGGCGCTACGCTCGTCGGTCTGCTGCTGGGCGATGTGCCCACCGGCCTTGCCGTCGGTGCCGCCGTCGAGCTCGTGTCCATGGGCCTGGTGCAGGTCGGCGCCGCCGTTCCGCCCGATATGGTCCTGGGCGGCATCGTGGCAGCTGCCTTCGCGTGCCTGACCGATGCTTCTGCTGAGACCGCCATGACGATCGCCATCCCGGTCGCCGTCTTGGGTCAGCTCCTCGGCATCGTGTTCCGTTCCATCATCGCCGCCCTCACCCATGTGGCCGATAGCGCGATCGATAACGGTAACTTCAAGACCGCCTACCGTATGCACATCTGCGCCGGCTCCGGTCTGTACGCCATCATGTACTTCCTGCCGATCTTCCTGGCCGTCTTTGTTGGCACCGACCTGGTTCAGGCCATCGTCAACATGGTTCCCGAGTGGCTGTCCGTTGGTCTGAACGTTTCGACCAAGATCATGACCGCCTACGGTCTGGCTCTGCTGCTCACCATGATGATCAAGAAGGGTATGACCCCGTTCCTGTTCATCGGTTTCCTGCTCGCCGCCTACCTCAACCTGTCCGTCATCGCGGTCGCTCTGATCGGTGTGTGCCTGGCTATCGTCTTCATGGGCTTCAAGTTCAATGGCTCCCATGCAACCGCCGGTGTCGATTCCGACTACGATCCGCTCGAAGACGACGAAGACTAAGGAGGAACACACTATGGCAACCGCAACCAAGGACGTGTCCCTGAACAAGAAGGTCAGCCAGTTCTTCTGGCGCTCCTGGGCCATCCAGGCCTCTTGGAACTACGAGCGTCAGATGAACATGGGCTTCCTCTACGGCATGGTTCCTACGCTCGACCGCCTCTATCCGGACGAGTCCGACCCCAAGCAGCTCGCTGCTAAGAAAGAGGCTTACCACCGTCACATGGCGTTCTACAACTGCACCCCGCAGACGAGCGCTTTTGTCCTAGGTCTCGCCGCCTCCATGGAGGAGGAGTACGCCAAGGATCCCGAGAACTTCGATCCCGATTCGATCAACGCGGTCAAGACCTCCCTCATGGGTCCGCTTTCCGGCATCGGTGACTCCCTCTTCCAGGGCACCATCCGCGTTATCGCCTTTGGCCTGGGCGTTCAGCTGGCTCAGCAGGGCTCCATCATGGGCCCGATCCTGGCCATGCTCATCTCCATCGTCCCCTCTGTGCTGATCACTTGGTTCGCAGCCAAGATGGGCTATCAGGGCGGCCACGAGTACCTGAGCAAGCTTCAGGGCGGCGACCTCATGGAAAAGCTCATGTATGTCTGCGGCATCGTAGGTCTTATGTCCGTGGGCGGCATGATCGCCACGCTGATCGGCGCCACCACCCCGCTGCAGTTCGCTGACGGCACCGTCGTGATCCAGGACATCCTGGACGGCATGATGCCCCAGATGATCTCCCTCGGCCTCACCGGCCTTATGTACTGGCTCATCAAGAAGAACGTCAACACCGGTTGGCTTCTCGTGATCGCCATCGTGGGCGGCATCGCCCTCTCCGCGGCCGGCATCCTGGCCTAGTCGCGACCAAGCGCCTAACCGCTTTCCCCCGGGGGCCTGCCTGGCATCCCATACCCCAGGCAGGCTTCCATCCCTAGATGTGTCAAAGGGACAGTTCCTTTGACACATCCTCAACGGGCCGGCGACTCGGTCCAAACCACGGTAACCCTGCGAGCGCCCGGCAATGTGGCGCCGCAAAAAATCGAAAGGAATGTGTCAGATGTACGAGATCGACCTTAACCTCCCTAAGCAGATCGTCGCTGACGTCCTGTCCAACCACGAGATCCACAGCGTCGCCTTCGTCGGCTGCGGTGCTTCCATGTCCGACCTTTACCCTGCCAAGTACTTCCTGGCCAACAACACGGACAAGCTGAACGTTCAGATCTTCACCGCTAACGAGTTCAACTACGACACGCCTTCCTGGGTCAACGAGCACACCTTCGTGATCACCTGCTCCCTCGGTGGCTCCACGCCCGAGACCGTCGAGGCCAACAAGACCGCCAAGAAGCACAACTGCCCGGTCGTCTCCCTCACCAACAAGGCCGGCTCCGCTCTGACCGTCGACGCCGACCACGTCATCGTTCACGGCTTCCATGCCAACTACGCTGCCAAGTGCGAGAAGCCTGGCTACGCCATCGCTCTTGCTCTCGAGATCCTTCAGCAGACCGAGGGCTATGACCACTACGAGGACATGATCACCGGCCTCACCAACGTCTTCGAGCTCTGCGAGAACGCCGCTCAGTCCGCCAAGGGCCTCGCCAAGCAGTTCGCCCAGGACTTCAAGGACGACAAGATGATCTACTTCATGGCCTCTGGTGCCTCCGAGAAGATGGCTTATTCTCACGCCGCCTTCCTGTTCACCGAGATGCAGTGGATCGACGCCGCCGCCTACAACACCGGCGAGTACTTCCACGGCCCGTTCGAGGTTTCCACCGAGGGTAAGCCCTACGTCTTCTTCATGTCCGATGGTGCCACCCGTCCGATGGACGCCCGCGCCCTCACCTTCCTTAAGCGCATGGGCGCCAAGGTCGCTCTGATCGACTCCAAGGACTACGGTCTGGCCGACGCCGTGCCGGCAAGCGTCGTCACCTACTTCAACCCGCTGCTGCACCTCGCCGTTATGCGCGAGTACGGCAACCAGATCGCCGAGGCCCGTCAGCACCCGCTGACCATGCGTCGCTACATGTGGAAGCTTTCCTACTAATCACAAGTAAGTAGACCTTACGGGTTGATTGAGAGGGGATGGGGTTTTGCCCCGTCCCCTTTTTTGCTTTGGGGAGGGCGTGTCTGTCGCGTCGCAAAACACCAGATAAAACCTACCAAAATAAACCTGTCCCTTTTTGGCAGGTGGGAGGAGATGCGTATGATTAAGGCAGTGCTGTTTGACATGGACGGCGTGCTGGTCGATACCGAGTGGTTCTACAACCGTCGCCGCGTGGCGTTTATGGAGGAAAAGGGGTTCCACTTTGACGAGATCCCCGATCTTTCGGGGTCTAACGAGCCTGCCATCTGGAAGTCGCTGGTGCCCGACGATGTTGAGCTGCGCGAGCGCTTGCGCGTTGAGTACAAGCAGGTCTACAGCCCGGTTCACCCTGTTCCGTATGCCGAGCTGCTCAACGAGCAGACGGAGCCGGTGATGCGCGAGCTGCACGAGCGCGGCGTCAAGTGTGCCATCGCGAGCTCGTCCTATCGCGAGCTCATTGACGAGCTGGTGGAGATTGCCGGTATCACCGACGTGCTGGACTACACCATCAGCGGTCACGAGTGCAGTGCATTTAAGCCCGACCCCGAGATCTACCTGCGTGCCATGGAGGCGCTGGGTGTGGAGCCTACCGAGTGCCTGGTTATCGAGGACTCGCCTTTGGGCATCGAGGCCGGCAAGCGCTCCGGCGCGCGCGTCCTGGCGCTGCGTCCGCACGAGGGCGTTAACCTGGACCAAACGGGAGCCGACGCCGTCATCGACAACCTCGCCGACATTCTGACCGCTTTGTAGCGTCAATTCGCCGCAAGAAGTGCGGATTCACACGTCTCTTGCGGTGGATTGGCTCATTTTGGCTTCGATTTGATCCGTTTGGCTTCGACTCAGGCTAAGTGAGTAGACTTTTTGGCGCAGGCCGAGCACAAAGCGTATCTGCCTTAGTAAAACCGCAGGTCACGGAAGTGGCAGCTTTGGGTGTGCTCGGGAGGTCGCGAAAAGTCTACTCACTTAGAATTTGGGCCTTTGGTTGTGGGGTCACCGGTCCCGTTTTGGTTGTCGAGAGAGGGTGAATTGAGGCGCCCTCTGTCGCTCCATGCTACAATCGCCGACATGCCCCACAACTACATCTGCCTTCGAAGGGAGCCTACGTGGCGAACGCCATCGATCAGCTCACGGACCGCGTGCTCGTGCTCGGCCGCCTTACCATCGTCCGCCGCGCTATTACCGCTGTGGCGGTCACCATTTCTGCCGTTCTCCAGACATTTCTGATCCAGGCGTTCATTCGGCCCGCCGACTTGCTTCCGAGCGGCCTTACCGGCGTCGCGGTCCTGCTCGATCGCGTTACCTCGCTCGGTGGCGTTCACATCGACATCTCGCTCGGTATGCTTGCGCTCAACATTCCCGTGGCGCTCCTATGCTGGAGCGGCATTAGCAAGCGCTTCGTCATCTTCTCGATGATGCAGGTCGTGCTCTCGTCGCTGTTCCTCAACGTCTTTCACTTCGCGCCGTTTTTGGGCGACAAGATCATGCTCATCATTTTTGGCGGCGTGGTCTCGGGTCTGGGCGCTGCCATTGCGCTAAAGTCTGGCGCATCCACCGGCGGCACCGACTTTATCGCGCTGTGGGTTTCCAACCACACGGGCAAGACCATCTGGGGCGTCATCTTTGGTTTCAACTGCTTTATCCTGGCGATCTTCGGTTTCATGTTTGGCTGGGACAAGGCGGCGTATTCCATCGTGTTCCAGTTTATTTCGACCAAGACCATCGACAGTTTCTATCGTCGCTACGACCGCGTGACGCTGCAGATCACGACGCGCAAGGCAGACGAGGTCATGACCGCCTATGTTGACCATTTTCAGCACGGCATTAGTTGCGCCGAGGTCATCGGCGGATATAGCCGCGAAAAGATGTACCTGCTGCACGCCGTTGTCTCGACCTACGAGAGCCAGGACATTATCAAGCTGGTGTGCGACATTGATCCCGGTGCCGTGATCAACGTGTTCCACACGCTCAGCTTTGTGGGCGGCTGGTGGGGTGGTCATGTCGACGAGCCCATGCCCACGGCCGTTCCCGATCCCGACAAGCCCGCACGCATGGCCAGCAGGCAGGCGCGCCTCAGCGAGCAGGACAGTCTGCAACAGGACGACGGCAAGTAAGGTTTTGCTGTATGTGGTGTATCGTTTTATCCAACTGAGGTAACATATAAAAAGACGTTATATACGTATTAGTTATTTTGATATTTCGATAAGAGTGATTAGATATGCCTGCGCCCAAAAATGCACCGCTTTACCAGCAGATTTACGACGAAATCAAGGATGCGATCGAGAAAGGTGTTTATGCACCCAAGGAGCGTATTCCGTCCGAGCTCGAGCTAGCCGAGCAGTACGAGGTGAGCCGAATTACGGTGCGCCGCGCCGTCGAGGAGTTGTGCTCCGATGGCTACCTGGTTAAGCAGCAGGGCCGCGGCACCTTTGTTTCCACGCCGCACATCAATCGCCAGTTTCACGCCTCGACGCTGCAGACGTTTACCGCGCTGTGTGCCGACAACGGCATGAAGGCGGGCGCACATGTGATCGATCGTCAGATTGTTCCGGCGCGCCAAAACGAGATGGAGTTCTTTGGCCTGCAGAAGGATGCGCTGCTGCTGCATATCAAGCGCGTGCGTACGGCCGACGGCGAGCCCATCTTTGAGGAGAACATTTTTGTGCCGTTTGACGCTTACCGTGAGCTGTTGACGGCCGATCTTGAGGACAAGTCGATTTTTGCCGAGGTCGAGCGTGTTGGCGGAACGCCGATTGTCTCGGTTGGCTACCGCACGGTCGAGGCCGTTCGCGCCAACGCCGAGCAGGCCGCCGAGCTGGGCATTGCCCCGCACGACCCGCTGCTCAACCTGCGTGCCGGCTTTATCGGCCCCAATGGCGAGCCGGTTTTGATGGGTAAGCAGTACTACGTGGGATCGCGCTACGTTATGGTCATGTAAGTTACGCGGTTTTACCAAACCGCGTAACTAGTCGACGCTGCATACGCCCCTAAGCGGCAATCTGACGTTCAATCGTCGGTCGCGTACCGAAGTACGCTTCCCTCCTCTTTCACGTCACCTTGCTCGCTTAGGGGCGTTTTCGCTGACTTATGCTCAACCAGCGACGTTTCCGCGCCTGTCAGGGTAGTCATTGGGGACGTTCTTAAACGACTAGTCATTCAAGAACGTCCCCAATGACTACCCGCAGAATGAGCGTGGCTGGCAGCAGCCCGGCATCGGTCCGCGTGGCGGCGTATAATCGGCGGCAGATGACTTGGACGTTAGGAAACCATGATCGATAGCATGCAGCAGATGGCGCTCGACACGCTCGGCGCCTATTTTGGCTACACCTCGTTTCGCCCGGGACAGGACCGCATGGTCGATGCGATCCTTGCCGGTCGCGACGCGCTGGGTGTTATGCCCACGGGCGCCGGCAAGTCCATTTGCTACCAGGTGCCCGCGCTCATGCTGCCCGGCATCACCTTTGTGGTGAGTCCGCTGCTGTCGCTTATGGAGGATCAGACCCGCGCATTGCTCGCGGCGGGTGCGCGGCCCAGCTATCTCAACTCCAGCCTTACGCCGGCCCAGCAAAACACCGTGTTCAAGCGGGCGCGTGAGGGTCGCTACCAGCTTATGTACGTGGCACCCGAGCGCCTGCTCGAGCCTCGCTTTTTAGCCTTTGCGCAGGAGGCCGCGGCTGAAGGCGGCATTGGCGTGCCACTCGTGGCTATTGACGAGGCCCACTGCGTGAGCCAGTGGGGGCAGGATTTCCGCCCCGCCTACCTGCAGATTCGCGAGTTTATCGATTCGCTGCCGCAGCGCCCCATCGTGGCTGCCTTTACCGCCACGGCGACCGAGCGCGTGCGTGCGGACATTCAGCAGATGCTCGGCCTGCAAAACCCCGCGACGGTGGTGACGGGCTTCGATCGCAAGAACCTCTACTTTGGTTGCGAGGAGATGGGCGACAAGGCCAAGACTGCCTGGGTGCGCGACTACGTGATCGCGCATTCGAGCGAGAGCGGCATCGTGTATTGCTCGACCCGCAAGACGGTCGATGCGCTGGCAGGCGAGCTTGCCGAAGCGCTGGGCCCCAGCGGCATTCGCGTTGGCCGCTACCATGCCGGCATGGGTAACGACGCCCGCCGCCAAAGCCAGCGTGCCTTTATCGACGACGATATCCAGGTGATGGTTGCCACCAACGCCTTTGGCATGGGCATCGACAAGCCCAACGTGCGCTACGTGATTCACAACAACGTGCCCGAGAGCATCGAAGCCTACTACCAGGAGGCGGGCCGCGCCGGCCGCGATGGCGACCCGGCCAGCTGCCATCTGCTGTGGAACGGTAACGATTTTCGCATGCGTCGCTTTTTGATCGACCGCGGCGATGCTGCCGATGAGGCGCTCGACGACGAGCAGCGCGCGTGGGCGCTCCAGAATCGATATCGCCTGCTCAGCCAGATGGAGGGCTACTGCAACACCACCGGCTGCCTGCGCGAATACATGCTGCGCTACTTTGGCGACGAGGCCGCGGCCGAGCATGCTGCCGCGGCTGGTGCGGGCAGCACCGCCACGGACGACGCCGAGGGCTGCGGCAACTGCAGCAACTGCCTCACGAAGTTCGAGGTCGAGGACGTCACCGATATGGCCCGCGCCGCCGTGCGCTATGTGGCCACGCGTCCCATGCGCTTTGGCAAATCGCTGGTCGCCGATGTGCTCCACGGCGGCAACACCGAGCGCATTCGCCAGATGCATCTGGACGAGGACCGCGGCTACGGTGAGCTGTCGAGCGAATCGGTCGGGCGCATCAAGGATATCATCGGCCAGCTGTGCGGCCGCGGTTATTTGGCCACCTCGCAGGGGCAGTACCCGGTCGTGGGGCTGGGCCCGCGTGCCGGCGAGGTCGAGAACGAGGCGTTCGCCTTTACCGTTAAGCGTCGCGCGTCCAAGCGCAAGGCCTCGGCCCGCGCCCGCCGTGCGGTGGATCTGCTGCGCGAGGAGGCCGAGCTGGATCAGCGCCCGCGCGTGGGCGACGATGCCGAGCTGTTCGAGCGCCTGCGCGCCCTGCGCAAGGAAATCTCGACCGAGCTCGAGATGGCGCCGTATATGGTCTTCTCCGACAAGGCCCTGCGCGGCCTGTGCCGCCTGCGCCCGCAGACGCGCGACGAGCTTATCCAGGTCAACGGCATCGGCGAGAAAAAGGCCGACGCCTTTGGCGAGCAGTTTATGGCGGCGATTGAAGAGTTTGAGTCCGAGCATGCGCGGGATGGAGCGTAACGATGGCAACCGACGATAAAACCGACCGCGCTGGCGTATCCGCCGTACCACTGTACCAGCAGGTCATGGACGACCTGAAGGGCGAGATCGCGCGCGGCGTGTATGCGGCCGGCTCGCGCATTCCTTCCGAGATGGAGCTCGCGAAGTCCTATGGCGTGGGACGCGTCACCGTGCGCCGTGCCATCGAGGAGCTATCGCGCGCGGGGTATCTCAACCGCCAGCAGGGGAGGGGCACCTTTGTGTGTGCGCCCAAGCTCAAGCGCAAGATTCGCCAGAAGGGTGACGTTCAGAGCTTTTCTGAGGGTTGCGCTGCCAATGACATGGCGGCCGGAGCACGCCTGGTGTCGCGCACGGTGGTTGCGGCGACGCGCGAGGACGCGGCGTTTTTTGGGGTGGAACCCGGCTGCGAGCTCATCGTTGTCGAGCGCGTGCGCACGGCAGACGGCGTGCCCGTCATGCTCGAGAACAACGCCTTTGTGCTGGCCGACCATCCCTATCTGCAGACGCTTGCCGACAAGGACCTCACGGACAATTCCATCTTTGCACTCGTTGCCGAGCGTTCGGGCCGCGCGCCGCTCAAGTCCGACCCTTGTACCGTGGAGATTGCGCTTGCCGATGCTCGGGCTGCCTCGCTGCTGGAGGTGCCGGTCGGCGAACCGCTCTTCTATATGGAGGCGTACTTTACCGATGCGGACGAGCGGCCCTTGCTGCTCGGACGCCAAAAGATCGTGGGCTCGCGCTACGTGTTCGACATCTAACGTCCACAGATAGAACAACATAGAACAAGTTTGGTGAAATGACTTCACGGGCGTCGTCGTGCGTGCTATAAATAGGACAACATAGAACGACCGCAGGTACGAGCTGCTGTCGTTCAAAGCCGCCACACAAGGAGGAGCGTCACCGTGAACGCACACGATCTGATTCAGGAAATCATCGAGCGCAAGGGCAAGGTCGAGAATGTCTTTTGGATCGCCTGCGGCGGTTCGATGATCGACCTCATGCCGGCTAACGAACTGCTCAAGCGCGAGGCCACCACGTTTACCTCGACGGTCTACACAGCGCGCGAGTTTTGCCTGATGGCCCCCAAGAGCCTAGGGCCGAAGTCGCTCGTCGTCGCCTGCAGCCACAGCGGCAATACGCAGGAGGTCGTCGACGGTTGCGAGATGGCGCTGGCAGCCGGCGCCGAGGTCGTGGCCATGACCGACTGCGAGGGCTCCAAGATTGATAACGGCAAGTGGACCACCTGGGTCTATCCGTGGGGCGAAGGCGTGCCGCAGGCCGAGGTGCCGCAAGGCATCGGCGTCCTGATGGCTGCCGAGCTGCTCGACCAGCAGGAGGGTTACGAGGCGCTCGCCGATATGTACGCCGGCCTTAAGCAGATGGATGCGCTGTTGCCCGCTGCCCGCGAGAAGGTCAATGCCGAGCTGGGCGATCGCTTTGCCGAGCTCTGCCAGCAGCACGAGTTCTTCTACATCCTGGGATCCGGCCCCAACTTTAGCCAGACCTACGCCATGGCCATCTGCTCGCTCATGGAGATGCAGTGGCAGCACTGCTGCTACATCCACTCCGGCGAGTACTTCCACGGCCCGTTCGAAGCCACCGAGCCCGGCGTGTTCTACTTTGTACAGCTCGGATCGGGCGAGTGCCGCCCCATGGAGGAGCGCGCGCTGGCGTTCCTCAACACGCACACCGATACGGTCATGGTGCTCGACGCACTCGAGTACGGCGTGGGCGACGTGCCTGCCAGCGTGCGTTCGTACCTGGAGCCGATCTTCTTCTACAACATGAGCTGCGAGCTGCGCGCCGCCCGCGGCAAGGTGTTCGACCACAGCCCCGAGGTTCGTCGCTACATGGGCATCGAGCAGTACTAGGTAACGGGAAAACCATTCACCTTCGATTCGTAAGGGCGCTGCGTGAGTCAAAAAAGCGGGCCGTGCCGGGGATTTCCGGCGCGGCCCGCTTAGTATCGCGCTTAGATTCGCAAGGTTGCGGCAGCCAGCGGCCTACTTTGCGTCGTAGGCCTCGGTGTCCCACCAGTCGAGCTGGGCGATGTTGTCGCGGATGTGCTGGCAGCTCTTGTGGAAACCCTCGAGCTCGTACTCGGACAGGTCGAGCGTGTAGACCTCCTCGACGCCCTCGGCACCGATCACGCACGGCAGGGAGGTAAAGATACCCTCCTCGCCATACTGGCCGGTCATGAGCGTGGAAGCGGAAAGCACGGCGTGCTCGTTGTGCAGCACGGCGGCGCAGACGCGCGCGGCGGAGTTGGCGACGGCGTATTCGGTGCACTGCTTGCCCTGGTAGGTCACATAGCCGCCCTTACGCGCGAGCTCCTCGACCTCCATGTGGTCAAAGGAGTACTTGTCGGGGTTCTCGGCCTGAAGCTCGTTGAGGTTTTTGCCGGCGATGGTTGCGGCCTTAAAGGCGGCAAGCTGGCTAAAGCCGTGCTCGCCGATCATGTAGGCGTCGATGGACTTGGGGCTCACGCCGACCTTCTTGGAGATCTCGGTGCGCAGGCGGGCGGAGTCCAGGCCGCAGCCCGAGCCGATGATCTTCTTGGGATCGTAGCCGGTCAGATGCCACAGCTCGGTGCACACGACGTCGCAGGGGTTGGAGATGCTCACGAAGATGCCGTCAAAGCCGGCGTCGACGATGCGCTTGGCAAAGGTGCGGGCGGCGTCGGTGGTAAAGAACAGCTCGCCGTCGCGGTTGCCGGCGGCCAGCGCGACCTTGCCGGCGGCGTTGACGATGACGTCGCAGCAGGCCAGCTCCTCGTAGTGGTCGTAGCAGTTGACGATCTTGGTGTTGTACGGGACAAACGAGAGGGAGTCGCGCAGGTCCTGGACCTCGGACGTCACCTTGGCCTCGTTGATATCGCACAGGTACAGCTCATCGGCAATGCCCTGCATGAGCAGGCTGTTGGCGACATGTGCTCCTACGTGGCCCTGGCCGACCACACCGATCTTACGCGTCTGGTACATATATGTATCCTTTCGGCCGAGTTTTTCGCGTCGAACCATTGTAGCGTCCTGCTGCCACTTTGCTAGGCTAAAGCGCCGTAGATTTTTTGGGACATGCCTTAATCTCTATTTTTGGAGTGATTCGGGCCGCTGACGGCATCGCTGGGCGATGTGCTCGCGCGGATGGGGTCGCTCGTTGTACCATAGCTGCAACTGACTCGTAAGGAGCATCCATGCCCATTCGCATCCCCGACGCCCTCCCTGCCGCCGCGCAGCTCGAGAGCGAGAACATCTTTGTCATGACCGAGTACCGCGCGCTGCATCAGGACATCCGTCCGCTGCGCGTGCTCATCCTCAACCTCATGCCCACCAAAATCGCCACCGAGACGCAGATCATGCGCAAGCTCTCCAACACGCCGCTACAGGTGGAGGTGGACCTGCTGCGCACCAAAACGCACGAGGCCACGCACGTGAGCGCCGGCCACCTGGAGACGTTCTACCGCACGTTCGACGACATCCGCGACATTCACTACGACGGCTTGATCATCACAGGCGCGCCGGTGGAGCAGATGCCGTTCGAAGAGGTCGACTACTGGCCCGAGCTCTGCCAGATCATGGACTGGTCCACCACGCATGTGCACTCTACGCTGCACATTTGCTGGGGCGCGCAGGCGGGGCTCTACCATCATTACGGTATTCAGAAGTACGACCTGCCGGCAAAGGCGAGCGGCGTGTTCGAGCATTATCTGGTGAAGCCGCAGAGCCCGCTGGTCCGCGGCTTTGACGACCGTTTCTATGCCGTGCATTCGCGCAATACCGATGTGCGCCGCGAGGACGTGGAGGCCGAGCCGCAGCTCGAGGTCGTGGCAGTGTCCGACGAGGTGGGCCTGTATATCGTCAAGTCGACCGACAGTCGCCGCTTCTTTGTCTTTGGCCATCCCGAATACGATACCGACACGCTGCGTCTGGAGTACGAGCGCGACGTGAAGCGCGGGCTTGATCCTGATGTGCCGGCACATTACTTCCCGGGCGACGACCCCACCGCCGAGCCGCGCAACGTCTGGCGCAGCCAAGCTCAGCTGCTCTACACCAACTGGCTCAACTACTACGTCTACCAGACCACGCCCTACGACCTGGCCCGCGCCGGCGAGGAGCACTAGACTGCGGTGGTACTGCTGTAGCCGTGGCTGACGTGGCGGCGATTAGGCGCTGATGATGTGGGGTAGCGGCAGGTCGTGGGCGTCGGTGGGAACGTGGTCGACACGCTGTTCGTCAAAGGCGATGCCGATGATTTGACATGCGGGCGAGAGCATGGGCAGGTAGCGGTCGTAGCAGCCGCCGCCGTAGCCCAGGCGCTCGCCGGCGCGGTCGAAGGCTACGAGTGGCACGATGGCCATGTCGAGGGCCTCTGCAGACACGATAGGGAAGTGGTCGCTGTCGATGTCCATGGCCGCGAAGGCCCGCGTGGGGTGGGCGATAAACGGAGCCGCGGACGCATCGTCGACAGCGACTGTCCGCATGCACATGCGCTGGCCACGAGCTGCGGCATCAATTGCCGAGAGCATGCACGGATAGGCCACGCGCCAGCCGCGTTTGGCGGCAGCTGCGGCAAACGCGGCTGGGTCGACTTCGGAACCCATCGCGGCATAGACGGCAACGGTGTGCGGTGCCGCGGCACCCGAGCTGCCCAGCAACTCAACAAGCCGCGCGCAAATGACAGTAGACTTTGCCGCCCGAACATCCAAATCAATCGCATCGCGCCGAGCAATCACCGCCCGCCGCAACTCAGCCTTATCCATCCCAGCCTCCTCTCCCAAACCTACCAAAAAGGGACAGGTTTATTTTGGCAGGTTTTATCTGGGCAAATGTCGAAACCACCACAAAGGTGCCTGTCCCCTTTGTGGTGGTTTTGCTTGCTGTGGCTAGCCCAGCAGGTCGATGACGTTAAAGCCGGCGTTGCTCTTTGCGATGACGTCGCGGCCGCCAAAGACGCAGGTGGGCGACTCGGCTGCGACGCGCGTCACGTCGGTGCCGAGCGAGCGCAACTCACCGGGCGTGGCGGCGAGCATCTGGGCGCGACGCTCCTCGCGTGCATGCGGATCGAGCCCGGCCAGATAGGTCGTGTTGCGGCGCTTGGTGAGCGCGTAGGGCTTCACCGGCGCGTCCATGCCGCTCACGCAGCTCACGATAAATCCCTCAAAGGCGGCCTCGTCGGGCTCAAAGCTGCCGAGCCATTCGCCTGCGCGCGCCACGCGCTCAATCGAGGGATCGATCGCCGGGTCGCGGTAGGTGTAGAACGCCGTTTGACGCTCGCCAGCCGCGCGGAATCCGCAACCGTATGCGCCGCCCTTCACACGGATCTCGTTCCACAGGTAGTCGTAGGAGAGCGCGTTGGCGGCAACCGCCCAGGCGCCCGTCACGTCGAGTCCCAAGCGACGCGGGTCGCACGCGCTTGCCGCAAAGCAAATGTCGCTGGGGATGACGAAAGCCTCGTGACGGTCGCGCGGCGTCGGCACCACGAGCGCGTTGCGGCCGGCATCGGCGCCGTCGCCTGCGCCAAGCCCCAGGTCGCCCGCGGCATCCCAGTACGCGTCAAAGTCCTCATCGCTGCCGGTAAAGCTCGCCAGGCAGCCGTCGGCCACAAAGATGCGGTCTGCCAGCTCGGCAAGCTTGGCGCGCAGATTGTCCAGTCGCTCGTCAAAGTGCTCGAGCAGATCGCGCAGGAACAGGTAGAAGTCCACGCCCGAAAGCTGCTCGCGCACCACGGCCGAAGGCGAGGTGTAGCTCATCGCGCGACCGAGCGCCGCCGAGTGACCGTTGTTGATAAAGCCCTGCTCAAGCCCAATGCGAATCTGCGTGAGCACGTCGCGCACGCGGTCGGCGTCGGCATCGAGCAAAAGCGTGCTCGACCACACCTCGCGCGGCAGGCTCGCCAGCGCGTCGATCTTCTCGGACAGGGCGCCGGCGCTCACCAGCAGGTAGGGGCGCACGCCGTCCACGTCGGGCTGCGTCATGACCTCGGTCGTAAAGCTCAAAAAGCCCAGCTCGCCGGCGAGCAGGTTGTCAAGTTCCTCGGCCGAGTGCTCGCTCGTGGGCAGCTGTTTGAGCAGGCGGCAGAGCAGCGTCACGTAGGGCAGGTCCTCAAACGCGACGCATCCCAGGTCGAAATACTGCATGGCATAGGCCAGGCGGTTGGTGGGAATGCCGTGGCGCAGGCAGGGGATGGGCGCGGTCGTGTCCACGACCAGCGGCGGCTCGGGGCGCGCCTCGCCAATGTCGGACACGCGCAGACGCGGCAGCGTGGCCTTGTCCTCGGGCGTGTCCTCGGCCTCCTGCGCGGCACGCAGTACGGCCGTGCGCTCGACCACATCGGCCAGCTCGGCATCGGTCATGGCGTCGCGCTTGGCTGTCAGCTCGGCGGTCTCGGCACCCTCTGCGCCCTCGGCGGCGTCCACCGGAACCAGCTCGACCAGCGCCATGTGGTCGTTCTCCAGCACGAGCTCGCACAGCAGGTCCTCAAAGTAGCTGCCTTCCAGCTCGCCGCGCAGCTCCTCGTACACCGGGCCATACTTGAGTGCCAGCGTCGCGGCGTCGTCATCGTAGAGCCACGTGCTCAGCGCGTCGCACGCAATGGCTACGCCGTCGGCGATGCCGTAGTCGCGCTGGCGCAGGTCGTACTCGTTGCTGCTGATGATGGCCTCCAGGCGCTCGCGCGGAACACCGTGCTCGCACAGGTCGCGGCAGGCGTCCTGGAACACGCGGCGCAGCTCGCGCGCCACACCGGGCCGCGCGTTTTGCAGCATGATGAGCTCGTAGGGCTGCAGGCACTCGGCCGCGGTGTAGCTCACCACGTTGCCGCCCAGGCCGGCGGCCAGAATGGCCTTCTTAACCGGCGCCTCGTTGGAGCCCAGCAGCGCCTCGAACAAGATGTCCGCCGCGATCGTGCGCTTGCGGTCGAGCGCGCTGCCCAGCACAAGGCCCAGGCCCACCAGGGCGTTCTCGGGCGTGGTGGCCATCTCGACGCGCTTGTACTCGCAGGTCACGGGCGTCTGCACGCCCAGCGGATTGGGTGCCAGCGCGGACGGGTCCTCGCCGGCGGCGACGGCTGCGTCCATGCGGCGGCTCGCGGCGCTCGACTGCGACAGGTAGCGCTCGTCCAAAAAGGCCAGGGCACGGTCCACGTCCAGGTCGCCGTAGAGCGTGATGTAGGAGTTGGAGGGGTTGTAGTGGCGCGCGTGCGTGTCCAGGAACTGCTCGTAGGTGAGCGCGGGAATCGCGCGCGGGTCGCCGCCGCTCTCATGCGCATAGGCGGTGTCGGGATAGAGCGCGGCGTTGACGGCGTCGTCCAGCACGCTCATGGGGTCGGACAGCGCGCCCTTCATCTCGTTGAACACCACGCCGTTATAGCGCAGCGTGCCCTCGCGCAGGCTCGCGGAGCTGTCGCCGCCTTCGCCCTCGGCGCCCTCCGGCAGGTCTAGCTCGTAGTGCCAGCCCTCCTGCTCAAAAATGGTGGGCTTGGTATAGATGGCCGGGTTGAACACTGCGTCCAGGTACACGTCCATCAGGTTGTAGAGGTCCTGTTCGTTGGTGGTGGCAACGGGGTAGATGGTCTTGTCGGGGTAGGTCATGGCGTTGAGGAACGTCTGCATTGAGCTCTTGATCAGGTCGACAAACGGCTCCTTGACGGGAAACTTGGCCGATCCGCACAGCACCGAGTGCTCAAGAATATGGAACACGCCGGTGGAATCGGCCGGCGGCGTCTTAAAGCCAATGGCAAAGGCCTTGTTTTCGTCGTCGCACGCCAGGTACAGCAGGCGCGCGCCCGAGGCGGCGTGGCGCAGCACGTAAGCGTCTGCGTCGAGCTCGGGCACGGTCTCGCAGCGCTCGACGGTAAAGCCGTGGCAGGTGGTTCCGGGCACCAGAAGTGCAGCAGCAGCGGCGCGCGGGTCGGTTGAGGTGGTGGGCATATGCAGTCTCCTTTGACGCCCCAGCGGGGGCGAATCGAGTCGAATCCCCGAGAGTATACCCATATGGGGCCTTCGACCAATCTGCCGGATGAGCGTGGATTTTCTGGCACACGAGCGTGGAAATTCGGACGTCTGCCGCATGAGCGTGGATTTTCGGACGAAATCGGCCGCCAAAAGCCCAAAAACCGTCCAAATATCCACGCTCGCGCGTCAAGTACGTATCTCTCACCTCACATTCATCTCTACGACGTGGGATGAATGTGAGACAGGTAGAAGATAAAAATCAATCGGCTTATCGGATGCATATACCGCCATCAGATTGAAGCTGTATGCGGAAATGGATGGACTCTACACCGCTTACGCAAAATAACCCCTCGTTTGCTAAAACATTATAGGAAATGGCGTGGAGTGCTAAAAAGTTCTAATACAATATAAGTCATTTATCTATAGGCTGCTGATTCCTTGTAAAGGTATGGTTGATATGGTTGAGGCAAATAGCGTTATCCCCCTGTACAAACAGATTGTTCGTGCGCTTTCTGATTCAATCGCCAACGGCACGTACCGCCCGGGAGATAAGCTTCCGACCGAGGCGGAGCTTATCGAGCAATTTGGCGTGAGCCGAATAACGGTTCGCTCCGCAATTAAAGAAATGGAAGATGCTGGGCTTGTTGAGAGGGCCCGCGGCAAGGGCACGTTCGTTTCGTCGGACACGCAGATGTATGCCGCGGACGACCGTGAGAGCTTTACCCATTCGTGCCAGCTTGCGGGCAAACAGGCGTCTACCAGGGTTCTCGAAATGGGCTGGGACTTCCCAAGTCTGCGAGACGCGAAGTTCCTGGGCGTAGACGATACCCAAAAGGTATTGCGTAGCCGTCGTCTGCGCCTTGTGGATGGCAGGCCCACGATGCTGGAAACCAATAGCTATTCCGCTGCGCTTTCTTTTTTGGAGCATGAGTCCCTCGATGATTCGCTGATGGCGGTACTCGATCGCCAGGGGATCAAGATGGGTCCCAACACGCGTACGCTCGAGGTCTGCTATGCGAGCGAGCTCGAGGCGGCATACCTTAACGTGGAGCTGGACTCTTCGCTGCTTCTGTTTGTCGATAGACGTTATGCCCCAAGTGGCGAGCCGCTTTTCATCTCCCGTCAGGTGTACTGCACCGAGCGACTGAAGTTCTATTTGTAAATTAGCGATAGATTGGTCGATTTACCGACCAATTGTTACCGTTCGCGGATTTGGAAAATAGACACACCACGTAGGGTAGATTGCTAATATACTTTGTTATGACAATATAGTACGTCCTATTGGTATTGGAGAACTATGAATAAGATATTGCTAGCGAGTCATGGTTATCTCGCCCAAGGCATGAAAAGCTCTCTGGAGATTCTGATGGGCACCAACGACCGAATCGAGTGCCTGTGCGCCTATGTCGATGACGATTCAAGGGACGTCGCGGCGTTGATTGATGCATGGATGGAGACGAGGGACCCTGCCGACTCTTGGTTTGTCGTGACTGACATCTTTGGCGGCTCTGTAAACAACGAATTCATTCAGAGGCAGACCGACGGATCGTTTACGTTAATCGCTGGAATGAACTTGCCGCTGCTGGTGGAAATGGTTACACAGCTGGACTCCCTGGATGCGAACAAGGCCAAAGCCGCGGTCGAGGGATCGCGTTCGTTTATTCAGCTTTGCGAGGCGGCGGATATGCTTGCCGGCGCCGAGGAAGAAGAGTTCTAGTTAGTTCTGGTTCGAGCCCTAGCTAGGGGCCACACCTGTCATTCCCTTTATCACGTGCGGAGATGATAACGATGATTAAGCTTACGAGAGTTGATTACCGACTGATTCACGGCCAAGTTGCCATGTCCTGGACTCACGCTTTGGATGTAGATTGCATCTTGCTTGCCAGCGATGCTGTGGCAAAAGACGACATGAGGAAGGCGGCCTTGAGGCTCGCCCGCCCCAACGGCGTTAAACTCGTCATCAAGGATGTTGACGCTGCTATCGAGGCGCTCAACAGCGGCGTTACCGACAAGTATTCGCTGCTTATCATCACTGAGACGATTGAAGATGTCTATCGTCTCGCTAAGGGTTGCAAAGACATCAAAGAGATCAATCTGGGCGGAACCCGAAAGACCCCTGAGACCACGCTTCATCCGACCCCTGCGATCTTTGCGACCGAGAAAGATGCCGAGCATATCCAAGAGCTCCTGGGCGATGGCGTGGCCATCGAAATCCGTCAGGTCCCCAATGACGCTAAGGTGTTTGCCAAGGACGTTTTCTAGCCGGAAACACGTTGATGCTCGGCATTTATTGAACCAATGCTCTATGCCTATGCCCGTCGATCATTTGATCGGCGGGCTTTTTATTAAAGAAAAATCAAAAAAATCTGAAATAGTTCTTGCATAGTTAGTTATATAAAGTATTATAACGTCATGGGATGAATGAAGGGTTCATCCAAGTGAGTTAGGAGTAAGGGATGTTCAATTTCGATGAGCCTCGTTACGAGAAGGTTGTGAGCGATGCCCTCGCTCTCCGTCCTCAGATTGAGGCTGCCGTGGACGAGGTCTGCGAGCAGGGTTATTCCAACATCTTCTTCATCGGCTGCGGCGGCACCTGGGCCCACACGCTCCCGATGAAGTATTGGGTCGAGACCACCACGGCCGACGTCGATGTCCACTGCGAGATCGCCGCAGAGTTCCTCGCCTGCCCGCCCAAGACCTTCAACAAGGATTCTGTCTGCGTCTTCTCCACCCGTACCGGCACCACCCCCGAGATCATTGAGGCTGCCAAGTTCTGCCAGGAGCAGGGCGCCCGCACGCTGATGTATGTCTCCAACGACAACACTCCGGCCACCGAGTACGCCGACTACAAGTTCTTCAGCTTCGCCGAGGACGACGTTCTGTGCGAGGCCATCTACACCTACCAGATCACGCTGGTCGCCCGCTTCCTCAAGAACGCCGGCGCCTTCCCCAAGTACGACACCTTCATGGAAGAGTTCGGCAACATCGCTCCGTACCTCATCAAGGCCAAGGACGCTCAGGACGAGCGCTGCGCCGCCATGGCCGAGGACTTCAAGGACACCGATTACCACATGGTGATTGGCTCCGGCATGCTCTGGGGTGAGGCCTACGACTACGCCATGTGCATCCTCGAGGAGATGCAGTGGATCAAGACCAAGTCCATCCACGCCGCCGAGTTCTTCCACGGCACCATCGAGCTGTGCGAGGAAGGCACGAGCCTCATCATGCTCTACGGCGAGGACGACACCCGTAAGCTCATGGACCGCGTGGACAACTTCACTCACATGCTCGCCGACGAGAAGGGCGTCAACGTCCGCGTGAACAAGTTTGACACCGCCGAGGTCGAGCTGCCGTTCAGCGACCCCGAGTTCCGTAAGATCGTCTCCCCGATGGTCACCTACACCATCACCGAGCGTCTGAGCTGCCATCTCGAGCACGTCCGTAACCACCCGCTCACCACGCGTCGTTACTATCACCAGATGAACTACTAATCCTCTCAAATTGCTGCGGTTGTCTGCAGGCGAGCTGCGCAGAATGCCTCGCCTGCAGACCTGTTTCTGGGGTTGATCGAAATGGTTGTCCAGTATCTTCTAGTTGCACTGGTCGCATTTATTGCGTCCATGGACGAGCAATTATTTGGCATTACGATGCTTGGCCGTCCGCTGTTTACGAGCCTGTTTGTCGGCTTGATCCTTGGCGATGTCCAGCAGGGCGTTATCGTCGGCGCTGCTTTGGAGTCCATGTTCATGGGCGCCATCATGGTCGGCGCGGCGGTTCCTCCCGAGGTCTATGCCTCCGGCGTGCTTGGCTGCGCGTTTGCCGTCATTACGGGTACGGGCACGGCAACTGCCGTCGCGCTCGCCCTTCCCGTCTCCGTCTTCCTTCAGGTGTGGCGCAACTTCTGCTACGCCGTTCCGGGTGCCTTTGCCTGCAAGAAGATTGAGACCGCTCTGGCAAATCGCGATCTTGCCAAGGCGAATCTGTACCATCTGACCATCGTGCCGCTGTCGATTGGCATTCCGTCTGCACTGCTGGTGTTTGGCTCGCTGTTCTTTGGTGCCGACCTTATCAACAATGCGCTCAGCGCGATTCCGCAGTTTGTGATGGACGGCCTCAACGTTGCGTCCGGCGTCATGGTCTGCATCGGCTTCGCTCTTCTTATCAGGACCATGGGCGATAACAAGCTCCTTCCCTGGCTGTTCCTGGGCTTCATTATGGTCATCTACCTCAAGATGGACGTGGTCGGCGTCGCCGCAGCTGCCATTTGCGTCGCGCTGCTCCTGGCCTTCCGCGAGGGCTCGTCCGGTCCGCAGACGGTTGCTGCAGATGAAGAGGAGGACTTCTAATGGCTATCCAGAACACCGACCTCAAAGAGGCCAAGAAGGACGCGATTATGACTCCCGATATGTATCGGAGCATGTTCCTTCGCCAGTTTACGAGCCAGTGCTCGCAGTCGTACGACAAGATGATGGCAATGGGCTTCATGTACACCATTCAGAAGCCCCTGCGAAAGATCTATCCCAACGACGACGATTATTATGCGGCGCTCGATCGCCATACCGAGTTCTTTAACATCACGCCTCATGTGCTTCCGTTTGTAGCCGGCCTAACGGTTTCGATGGAAGAGCAGGCGGCTGCCGATAAGAACTTCGACACGTCCTCGATTAACGCCATGAAGGTCGGCCTTATGGGACCGCTTTCCGGCATCGGCGATTCGTTCTACTGGGGTACGTTCCGCGTGGTTGCCGCCGGCATTGGTATTGGCATCGCTTCGACGGGCAACCCGCTCGGCCCCATCGTGTACGCGCTCATCTACTCCGTGATTAACTTTGCAACGCGTATCGTCGCCGCCCATCTGGGTTACGACTTGGGAACCAAGTTTTTGCAGCAGTCCGAAGAGAGCAACCTTATGTCTCGCATGACGCATGCTGCCGGTGTTCTCGGAATGACCGTTATCGGCGCCATGATTGCGGCACAGGTCTCGCTGTCCACGGCTTTGACCTTTGACGTGGGTGGTTCGGAGATTGTCCTGCAGGATCTGTTCGATTCGATCTTCCCCGGTCTGCTGCCCTTGCTGGCAACGTTCGCTTGCGTTGCCCTCTATAAAAAGGGCGTCAAGACCATTTGGATCATCTTGGGCATCTTCGCAATCTGCATCATCGGAACGGGCTTGGGAGTGTTCGCGGCGGCGTAATGTTGACTGCTATGCTCGCGCGTTGGATAACTAACTGACCGTTTGAAAACGGGGCTCGGCGTAAGGCCGGCCCCGTTTTTTATTTGAGGGATTTTCCGACCGTCCAAAAAAATCACACTCGTCCATCACTCACGCATCTCTCATCTCTCACTCATCTCTAAGCTGAGAGATAAATGAGAGATAACTGAGAGATAGACAGACAGACGGACTGTCGGGGGCATGCATCGCTGTCAGATTAATGCCGCGCGCGGAGCAGCTGCGCGTTCACCCGCGCCTCGCATCCCGCCATTTCACGCACCGCACATCGAAACCTGCGGCAAAGCAGGTACAATAGCCCAATGTGCATCGCGCACGACGATGATATCGGCGCCCGCGACTGGGGGAGACAACATGGCAGAGCAACAGATAACGCCGGGGACCAAGCTTCAGGTGGCATTCGACGTGCCCATGGGCCAAAAAACCGACTTCAACATGCTCGCCACGTACAAAGAGAACCTGGACGACGCGTACTTTCTTATGAGCGCGCCCATGCTCGCCGGCAAGCCGCTGCTCATGGACGAAAACCAAAAGCTGCTGCTGCAATACAAAGTGGGCGAGGAAACGTTCGTGCTCGCCGGCTACCCCGAGTCAGTCGAGAAAAAGGGCATCCGCACCTACTGGAAAATGCGCAAAGTCGCCGAGCAGCGCACCTTTGTCAAGCGCCGCGACGAGCGTTTTAAGGTCGCCATGCGCCTGACCTACCAGCGCGACAACGAGCCGACCCCCGAGCCCGAGGACGCCATGACCATCGACGTCTCGGCCGGCGGCCTGGCCGTCTACCTCAACGATTATCCCGATGTGGGCGAGGCCCTGGCCGTGCAAATGCCCACGATCCGCCTGCAGGGCGAGCGCCACGAGCTGCCCGAGCAGCTGGGCATCGTGTGCTGGGTGCGCCGCGCGCCCAAGGGCAGCCTGTACCGCAACGTCTGCGGCCTGCAGTTCCGCTACGCCGACGACATGGAGCGCGAGCTCGTCAAAGAATATGTCGGCTACATTCGCACCAAATATAAGATCTGATCGCCATGGCACTGTTCAAGCGTAACAACAAAGATCAAGCTGCCGAGGATTTGGCCGAGGATTTGGCGCAGGACCAAGCCGAGGGCGTGGCCGATAATTTGGCCGAGCGCCAGGCCGAGCGCCAGACCGTGGACACGTCGGCAGACGCGCCCGCCGCCAATGCCGAGAACGCGCCCGACCAGGTTCCCGCCTCCCGCAAGCGCTTCGGCAAGCCCAAGCCCAAACGCAAACCCAAGCGCGACCTGCGCGGCGTGGTGCGCATCGAGGAGCTGGAGCAGGCCCTGGCCGACCAGGACCTCGACGACATCGACCCCGACGCGGTCGTGTCCATGTACATGCCCAAGCGCCGCATGGAGCGCATCGGCACGGCGCTGCTGCGCATGGACAAGCTGCAAAAGGCCCTCGTGGTGCTGGCGCTTGCCTTTGGCGTGCTGTTCGCCCTGTCGTTTATGCAGGAAAACATGGGCAACTTCACCATCAACCTCAACCGCCTGGAGCTGTTCCGCCGCGGCGTGGCCATTGCCGACAACGGTGACTTTAACAACGCCACCGCGCGCCTGGCCGCCGACGCCTTGGACAACGGCACCAATATCGCTGCCGAGGACCTGCCCGACAACCTGGACGATATCGACGGCAGTCATAACGGCAAGAACTACGTGGCGTACACCTTCTATATTCGCAACGCCGGCAAGACCGATCTGGGCTATAGCGCCAAGCTCAAGGTGGTCAGCGCCAGCAAGGGCGTGGATAAGGCGGCGCGCGTGAGGGTGTATCGCAATGGCGAGCCCACCACCTACGCGGCTGCCGCGGCCGACGGCAACCCCGAGCCCAACACCGAGCCGTTTGCGTCCAAAGACGTGGTGACGACCATTAGCCACGCGAATTTCCGTGTGGGCGATGTGGACAAGTACACCGTGGTCATTTGGCTAGACGGCGACGACCCGGAGTGCGTGGACAAGATCATCGGTGGCGCAGTTGAGTTTGGCTTCGATTTTGATTCGTCCGAGACCGACGATTCGAGCCTGTTCATTAAGTTCGTGCAGGATATTGCCGACACCCTGACTGGCAACGACCCCATTAGCGCGAGCGGCAACGAGGCGCCCGATTACTACAAGGAACACAACGTGACCTGGAGTAACCGTCGCAACCAAAAGAACTCGCCCGCAGGGGATGGGGACAAGTAGAACGAACAAGCGCCGGGCCGGGATTGATTTCCCGGCCCGGCGCTTTTGTTATGCGGAAGCGTTGTCAACGGAGGTAATGCCGTTGCCGGTGGCGTCGTCCAGCAAGAACAACCGCAGCGCGAGCTTGATCGCGTAGCACGGCTTGACCTGCGCCGCGTCTCCCATGCGTTCGTCCAGGTCACTACAGTAGGCGTAGAGGTCGCGGATGAGGTCCGCGCCCGAGAGCGTGAACATGTAGCCCGCGTTCGAAAGCGCGTTGGGTGCTGCGGGCAGCCCCGCAGCCGCACAGAAGTTTGCGAGGTCGGGGCCCATGACGGCCTTGTAGTCGACTGCGGTGCCACGGTCCTGAGCGGTCTGCTCCTGCTTGCGGGTGTACGACAATGCCGCCGCCAGCACAAAGCTGGGCGTGGGCGCGTTGACGTCGTCGGTGGTGGCGACGAGCTTACCGGCCGCTTGCGTGACCAGCCAGGCAACTTCGCGCTGGCAACGAACGGCCTTGCGCGTCACCGGCTTAATCGATCCGGCGGAAACGCTTCCCTTGGGTTGATTGGCGGCAGGCATGGGCCCTCCCAACAAATAGCCCGTTTAGCAGGCAAAAATGACACGTGCCACACCAGTATAGCGAGTGGAGAGGGGCTAGGGCGAAGCTCGGCGGAGGGTGAATGTATGCGATGGCGTGGAACTGCGGTCGCAGGGCTTAAGAGGGACTTACAGCTTTGCGGGAGAGAGATCAAATAAGGTAAACGATGTTCACATAGCACCACATATAACCCGAGGTAGACCTATGAATCTGCCGGAATGTAGGCTGCCGAAAACTCATAAGGAAATCGTAAGAATTGTGGTATTCTCAATTTCATGTCTAAAGGATGGGCAAGCAACATCCAACACGAAAGCGCGGGCTCCCCTTCCGGGCTTCTCGAGGGTCATCTGGGATGAATGGGGAAAGAAAGGGGTCCGTATGGATACCAAGGCATTAAAGAAGCAGATGGGCGCCGCCATCGCCATGGTCCTCGTGGCAGCCGTAGCCCTCGGCTCCGCCACCTTCGCATGGTTTGTGAGCAACAACGAGGTTACCGCTAAAACGACGGGCGTGAAGGCGCAGTCCAACACGGCATTCATGAGCATCGAATACAAAAATACTGCAGTCGGCTCTAAAACGACCCAGAGCAAAACGTGGGCCATAGACACCGAGAATAATGCCACTGCTCTTTATCCTTCCGAAGTTCAAGCTGGCGACGATGGCGCGCCCAAGTTCGTGACCGCCTACGGTACCGCGACTGATAATGGTGACAAGAAAGGTGATTACATCTCAGTCGGTGACGCCACTAAGGCCGTGACTGACCAATACGCGATTGGCGAGGCAAACAATTACAGCATCAGCTCTGCTGGCGTCGATTTGACCAATTTGAAGATTGACCGCGTTGAGGTTTCCACTGGCGCCGACAAGGGTTTGAAGAGCGCTATTCGCGTACTTGTTGTTGGCCCTGACAGCTGGCAGGTTTGGGGCCCTGGCACCGATGCCGAAGCTGGGCTGAAGTTGCAGAAGGCTGGAGGCGCGGCTCTCGCTGCTACGGTCGCAAAGGATAAAGATACTCAGCTGAGCGTGTACGTCTACTACGATGGCAATGATGCTGCCGTAAACACTGCTAACCTGGCAAAAATCCAAGACTCCGTTGGCGTTACCATTTCCTTCAGCGCTACTCAGCCTACGACGGTTTCTGGGGCATAAGCCACATTGAAGCATTGGCTTAAAAACGGGGTTTGGCGCAAGGCGTCGAGCCCCGTTAGCCTTATCGACCGAATTGCAACAAGGAAGCTACTTCGTATGTCATCGCGCGTGAAGCAACTCAAAAAACAGTTAGCCGTCGCCGCCATTTCGGTGGTCATGGCGTGCGTTGCTTTAGGCTCGGCAACATATGCGTGGTTCGTATTCAATAACACCGTCTCCGCCAGAACGGCAACCGTGACGGCCATGGCCAATGGCATGACGTTGCAAATTGTTGCGGGCACAACGCCCGATCACGGCAAAGACAACGACACGGTTGCGTTCGATAGTACGACCGCCCATGAAATCAGCCCTTCTTCGACCGATGACGCCAAAACGTGGTTCGTTCCTGCGTCGTGGGGCGATGGGGCCTTGGTCACGTCGTACCAGATCGCCAATGGGCTCGATGCGTCAACGGGCCAATATACTGTAGGTGGCAAAACCTTTTACGCGTATAACGTAAGCACCTATACGGTTTACACCGTTCGTGACACGGGCATTGCAGATGTGTATTTGGACGGATCGGCCGATGAGGGTGCTATTTCCGTAACCTCGAATGGGCAGCCGCTGAGCGATAAGGTTGCGCGCAGCATGCGCATCGGCATCTCGACGATTGACGCTCAGGGCAACGAGACGTTGAAAGTTGTCTATGCCCCAAGCGAGCCTGTCGGATCGGGCAACGATGCGTACTCGAGGCAGAATGACATTGCGGGCTGGACGGTGGTTGCTGACGCTTCGAGTACAAAGGTTGCAACATATAAGCATTTGTTCGGTGCGACGTATGTTGACCAAAATGGCGGCAACTGGGCTGCGACAAAAAACGGCAAAAACTTCGATGCACCCGCGGATAATCCAGCGGCGCTTGCCACGCATGTTGACTACAATGGCGTAATTTTGAAGGTCTATATTTGGCTCGAGGGCACCGACGCCGATTGCGTTAATACGGCTGCGAGTGCTGTCGATGAGGGTCTTTCCTACGACGTAACCCTGCGAATGGTTGGCACGAATTCGCAATAAAGCTACGGCTTTCGCTAACGGCACGAACATGAAGGTTGCCGTTTGGATAGAAGGCGCCGACAACGATTGCCAGAATATGTCTGGCCTCGACGTTGGCGAAGGAAGCCCGACCTTTGATGTAACGGTTAGCCTGGTCGGCATCGTGCCTGATTCCAAGTAGACTTAAGCCGCCAGCTAAATATGCCTAAAAGGGGCCGCTTCAATCGAAGCGGCCCCTTTTGTGTGGCTGTCTGGTGCAAACACTTTGTCGCATATCGCTCGGGATCGGCGATAATGTGGGGAACTGTTCTTTCTGGAGGTTCCTTATGGACGGCATTGCTTCTAGTGTTCCGCTGATTGCTCAGCCGAGTTATGACCGCGCTTGTAGCCTTGTGCCGTCTGAGTATGTTTTGGCTTGGGAGTGGTTCTTGCGCGAGGAACAGCGTGGCGAGATTTGGGAAAAACTACCTCATAACATTAAAGCTGATAGCCCCCAGTATCCTTATCGCATGACGATTGGCTCTGAGACCTTTTGCGTTTCTCGTCAATCAGGTATTTATTGGCCGGGTCGTGGACGCATCAAGCACCCTGTGGAAAAGACCTTTGCGCTTTCGGTGCATAGCTCTATAAGTGGGAGCTATTCCGATGTTCCCCCGCTCTATCTTGAGGACGGCACGTGGGTGTTCAAGTATTCATTGCAAAGTGCTTCGGTCGAAAGCTGGCGCAACCAGCGCTACAACGAAAAAATGATCAACTGCATGGAGTGTGGCGTTCCCGTTGGCGTGTTCTTTGCAACAAGCGCTGGCTACAAGGTGCTAGGCCTAGCATTCGTTGAACGCTACGAGCCGGAGAACAACTGGTTTGTGTTGCATGGCCCCGTCCATAAGGGTGGACCCGATGCGCGGTTCTTCCCCGATATGAGCTACATGAAGGAGGCTCCGGTCGCGGCGGAGTTTTCTGGCGCTCCGGCGAGCGACGATGAAAAGGTTCGCTACGCGCTGCGTCGTGAACGAATCGGCCAGCAGCGTTTCCGCAATCAGCTCTTTGAGGCCTATACCGGTCGATGTGCCGTCTCGGGTTGCAATGTCGGCGAGGCGCTCGAAGCCGCGCATATCGAGAATTACTCGGGTCCCAAGTCGCAGGTTGTCAGCAATGGCATCCTG
This sequence comes from uncultured bacterium, assembly GCA_905215445.1. GTDB lineage: Bacteria > Actinomycetota > Coriobacteriia > Coriobacteriales > Coriobacteriaceae > Collinsella. The sequence goes on from CAJMPZ010000002.1 coordinate 47,180, forward strand.
CTGCGCCGCGATTTACACGCGCTGTTCGATGCTCATCTGATTTCGTTCGAACTGGTGCGCGGTGACTATCAACTTTGCGGGTCGTACCTTCTGCAGCATACGGACTATGCAGCATTTGCAGGGTCGGCATTGCGCGAGCCGGACGAGCATCGCTTGCGACCCAACGCTCGATTCCTCGAAGCCCACCGCGCCGAGTTCGATTTCTCGGAATCGCGACGTCGGGCGGAAGCTGTTGCTCCGTATTAAGCGGGTGCTGCCTGTCGCAGTCCAATCATGTCGATTGATCGGATCGCATCGCGCCGCATCGAGAGCTGCGCGATCCTGTCATCCTCTCCTCAACAGCTAAAACGGGAAAGGGGAGACCATGGGATGGCGAAGTGATATCGCACGAGGCGTGTACGGAAACCTACCGCGAGCGTTAATGGACCGGAGTCTGTTTCCACTCGTCGAGGCCACCTGCGGCCAAATCTGTCTGTCCTGCCCTCGCTGTGGCGCAGACCTCCCATGCCTAGACATCAGTTTCATCGACACCCGCGACAAACATGCTGTCGACCCGCGGGCTCGAACAGGCCTGCGTCTTCCAGTCTATCCTCAGCAATGCCCAACTTGCGGATGTGCCATTGCCTATGACGATGCGGAGTCATAGCTTCGACGACCAAATTGCCAGTCCACAAAATCAAGTGGTCCGACATGCGGTGCGCTACGCCCACAGCGCTCCGATGGGGAACATGTGGGCATCGCACTCGGCATACTATGCTTCGCACTTCCTTATTTCTGTAAAGGGTTTTCTCCAAGTAATTAGAAAATGGCAACGCATATGAAGCTGACGGAAAGTCAATACATGTATTATTACAAGTATCAGGCTGTCAGGAGGTAATAATGGAGGAAAAGCCGCTATATCTTCAGGTTGAAGAACGTTTAAGGGCGAATATTGAATCGGGTGCTTGGGGGCCTGGTGAGCAAGTCCCGGGAGAACAGATATTGTGCAAGCAGCTTGGCGTCAGCCGCGTGACGCTGCGACACGCATTGTCTAATCTTGTAAATGAAGGCTTGATGGTAAAAGAGCATGGGCGAGGCACGTTCGTTGCAGATAAAGAAAATGCGACTGTTGCTTCTGACGGAAATGCACGTTCTTCCGTCAGCTTCTCCAATCTTTGCCGATTGCAGGGAAAGGAGCCGTCTGCACGGATTGTATCCGCCTCTCTTGAAGCGGATTGCCCAAAGGAAGTGGCTTCATTCCTGGGCTTAGACAATTCGCCTGCTTTTAAGCTCTGTCGCGTTAGGTTTTCTGATGGTAGGCCGGTGCTGTCCGAAACCAATTACTTTCGAGCCTCCTTCGCGTTCTTGGCTGAACACGATCTCGAAGGGTCTTTATACGAACTTTTACAGCACCATGGTGTGATGCCAGGGGAACTTACTCGTCGTATAGGAATTGTCTATGCGGACGATCGTGACGCTGAGCTCCTCAAAGTCGACCTTGGTTCGGCTCTGCTATTCAATAGATCCTTCGTTAAAGATTCGGAAGGGCATCCGCTGCATGTTGCCGATCAGCATGCCATTGCCGACGATCCGGGACTATATCAGTTTTACGCATAAAAGCGCCTACCGCTTACGACTCTAAACTGCCGTTCACGGGAAAGCGGCAGTTTTTTCTTGACTCCATTTTGGCGGGAATTATTCTGTAATTAATACATGTAGTAGGACATGTATTAATACAAAAGGAGTAGCCATGAAAGAAGAGAACATCGTCCAGGATCTGCTCACCAAGGATTTCCATCCTAAGAACGTTTATTTTGTTGCATGCGGTGGGTCCCTCCTTGCTCAGTATCCGGCTTTCTACCTGATTCAGCGCGAAGGCAAGGGCATCGATGCCCAGCTGATTACGAGCAACGAATTTGTGCATGCCACCCCGAAGGCTCTGGATGAGAACTCCATTGCCGTGTTCTGCTCGCTCTCGGGAACCCCCGAGACTATGGTGGCGACCGAGGTCGCGAAAAATGCAGGGGCGGTTACGATTGCCTATTGCCATGACCCCAATGCCGATATGAGCAAGATTGCTGATTACCACGTCCCCTTCAACACGATCTTTAATCCCGAGACTAAATACATGGAGAGCAACGCCGCTCCTATTCTCAAGCTCGCCTTTGAGATTCTCGCTGCTTTCGATGGCTATGAGCATCTGAACGACGCTAACGCGGCGTTTGATATGCTGCAGGACGTTGTGAATGAGGTCGTTCGTTATATCGAGCCCCGCGCGCAAGAGTTTGCCCGTTTGCACAAGGACGACAAGATTATCGTACCGCTTGCTGGCGGCCCTGCCCTGGGTGTCGGTTATGGTTTCTCCATCTGCAGCTTGATGGAGATGCAATGGGTCCATGCGCCCCTCATCAATACCGGCGAGTTCTTCCATGGGCCGTTTGAGATTGTGGACCGAACTACTCCCTTCGTTCTGTTTATGAGCGATGGCCGAAATCGTTCCAACGATGAGCGTGCAAAGAAGTTCCTTGATGAATATGCCGACCGGGTCACGGTGCTGGATGCGAAGGAACTCTATATCAATCAATTCCCGGCAAGTGTCTGCGAGTTCTTCAATCACTTTGTGTTTGATGCGGCACAGCGTAGGCTCCTGTCTGCACTCGGGGATATCAGGAAACACGATCTGATGACGCGCCGTTATATGTGGCATGTCGAGTATTAAACGCCTGGTTTTATCGACTCGCTTTTAGGAATGGGTGACAATTATGATCGTCGCAACGAGGGTGGATGAGAGACTTGTCCATGGACAGGTTGCCGTATCTTGGCTGTCTGCATTAGGGGCTGATTGCATTCTTGTCGCAAATGACGAGGTTGCTGCAGATGATGCTCAACGCGCAATACTGAAAATGGCAAAGCCGTCTGGATGCAAGCTTGTGATAAAAGGACTTGATGATTCGATTGCGGCGATCAGAAGTGGCATAACGGACAAATATCGTCTGTTTATAGTCGTCAAAACCGTAAAAGATGCTTGCCTTCTCGCTCAAGGGTGCCCAGATATCAAGGCAATTAATCTGGGAAACGTCATACCGAGAGAGGGAACGCGACAAATTAGTCGGTGCGTTTACGTTTCTCCGGACGAAGAGAAGAGCCTTGTTGCGCTTGTTGAGGCGGGAGTCGATGTCGTAATTCGGAGTTTGCCAGGAGATAAGGCATTACGACTGACGGAGGCTCTATAGGCCTTTAGCGCGGACAGATATTTGTGCTAAGGAGAGGGGATGCAATGGACATTCTGTTGATCTTTCTTATTTCATGCTTTAGCTATTCGAATTGGTTTCTTGGTAAATCAATGCTTGATAGACCCCTGATAACGGGAACAATTGTGGGTCTCGCATTCGGTGATTTGGCAAGTGGCTGTATTATCGGCGCCACGATTGAGCTGGCTCTTATGGGCGCTCAGGGAATCGGAGCGGCTGCGCCTCCTGACGTGATTTCCGGTGGCATTTTGGGCACTGCGTTTGCGGTCATTTCCCATTCAGATGCTGGCGCCGGCGTTGCTTTGGCAATCCCAATTTCAATGCTCGGAATGGTAATCAGGAATTTTTGCTACATCGTTCTGATTCCTCTTATTAATCGCGCCGCCGATGGATATGCCGAACGAGGAGACGTTGACGGGGTGTGCAGGACCCATCTTATCTCTAGCTTCTTTGGGTTCATTATTCCCCAGGCGCTGTATGTGACCGCAGCTTATGCGCTGGGTGCTCCGGTTATGGAAGGTGTCCTTGCGGCTATTCCCGAATTTGTCCAGCATGGCTTGACGGTTGCCGCAGGCATTTTGCCCGCCCTCGGCTTTGTCATTCTGCTTAGGACCATCATGGACCGGAAGTTGTTGCCTTATTTGATTTTTGGATTCGTTCTCAGTGCGTATCTGGGCTTGCCAATTTTGGGTGTTTCGCTCATCGCCGCCGGAATTGTGCTGTTGATGGTATTTAAAGATCGCGAATCCGCTGCCGCTGTTACGGCTTCTGTGGAAGGAGACGACGATGAGTTCTAAAGAAGGCGGATCGAAAATCACCAAGTCCGATCTCAATAAAATTTTCCTACGCTCAATGACATTCGAGGGGTCCTGGGATTACGAGCGGCAAATGTACCTTGCGAACGCATTTACGCTTGGCCCAATTATCAAGAAGCTGTATCCGTCGAAAGAAGATTGCGCAGACGCATTGAAGCGCCATCTTGAGTTCTTTAACATCACTCCCTATCTCGCGACGCTGGTTTGTGGAATTGTGACAGCAATGGAGGAGGTGAAGGCGAACGGCGGAGAAATTGGCGGAGAAGCTATCAGCAACGTGAAGACTTCGCTTATGGGTCCGTTGTCTGGCATTGGCGATTCGTTGTTTCTAACAACCTGGCGTACGGTTACTGCCGGAATTGGCTGCTCCATCGCAATGCAAGGGAACCCGCTCGGCGCTGTCCTATTTTTCTTGCTGTTTAACATACCCGCACAAGCCGTGCGCTACATTTGCGCCATTAAAGGTTACGAGATGGGCAGCAAGCTACTCGTTAAGCTGTCCGAGACAAATATCATGAAACGCCTGACGAAACTGACTGGCGTCGTCGGAATGATGGCGGTGGGAGCAATGATTGCCTCAATGGTGAGCGTTACAACTCCGCTGGCTTTCGGTTCGGGCGATGAGGCCCTTGCCATTCAAGGCGTGCTGGATCAGATTATGCCATGCCTGCTTCCGGTAATCGCAACAGCCGCGATTTATTGGGTTATGGGAAAGAAGTCAAATACTGCGGTCGTCCTTGTCTCGATAGTCGTCTTTTCGATTGCATGCTCTGCGGTTGGAATTCTCTAGAGTTGACATCCTTGCTCGGCTTGAGATGATTGCCATCCGGCTGAGTTTTGATTCAAGCACTGCCCCCTGTGCTGGCTCCGATGCGGGGGGGGGTTGTTTCTATATTTATTCAGTCGGAGTATCGATTATCGATTGTTGGTCAGCTAAGTGTCGGCCTCTAGGTTTCTCGTTAGATATACCTTGCTATCTGCGCATACTCGATTTCCGAGGATATCTGGACTCGATTTTCGAGTTTTGTCCTACAGGTAAATCCCCTCGAACAGGGCCTTGTGGAACTTGATGTGGTGGTCGCGTGCCCAGGTGAAGAGCGCCTGGTCAAAGTCGCCTTTGGTGGCAGGGATGCCGTAGACGCCGGCGACTTTCACGCGCACGAACTCCAGCGCGGGCAACTTGTTGATGGCCGTGAGCGCAAACGGCGACGTGGGCTCCTCGAACAGGTAATGGCTGCCTTGCAGCGCGCCGCAGCCGGTGCAGGTGCTGGCGAGCGATACGGTCTTGGTGGTGCGCGACGTTGTGGGCTTGTAGCCACAGCGCTCGCGCAGGTAGTCGCGGATCTCGGCCGGCACGCAGCCCAGCGCGGGGACGATGGCCACGGCGTTGGCGTGGGCGGTGTCGATCGCGATGTGGCCCGCGTCGTCGATGGTGGGCGCATCGCTGGGTGCAGCCTTGCTGCTTGAGTCCTCGGCCGCCCAATACGGAATGCCAAAGGCCGCGACCGTTGTCTGCTCGTGGCACTTCCAACATTCGCGCTTGCCCAGCACCAGGTAAATATAGGGCGCGCTGGGGTCGGAGCGATCCACGCCGGGCAGCCACGCGGCAAAGGGCTCGGGGTTGACGCCATCGGGCACGTACCAGATCTTCTTGATCCGGTCCCACTTGGCGCCCAGGGCCTTGGCCTCGTCTTTGTGCGAAAAGGGAACATCGAGCTCGGTGCGCATGGCGGCTCCTTTGTGCGGCTTGCGGTGCATGTGCTCCAAGGATACCCCAGCGCCGGGTGTGTGGTCGCTAAACGAGCATTTCGACCGTCCAAGAAGTCGTGGAGCATTTTGGCGAGGGCGTGTCGTCAAGCAAATGGGCAAGCAAATGGTCAGCTTTTGGTCAGTTGAGCGGCAACCTTGCCAAAAGCTTGACGGATTTGCATTTAGACGTCGACGAATGAACACTTTGGTTGCGCCGCGGCAAAAAACTGCTGGTCGTTTGCCGAAAACTCGCCAGGGTCGCGAGTCGCCGTCGACGCGCGTGCTATCTTCGCGCCATGGGGTACTTTATCGTTTCACATAACGCTGCGCTGGCGCTTTTGGCGCACATCCCGAATCCACGCTTTGGGGATTCGGAACCAGAGGTCGTGTCGATTGCAGGCGCCTGCGCGCTGTTGGACCAAGAGGCGCAGGACTTTATCGATCGCTATGATCTGGGGATTGACGCGCTGGAGCTGATGGTGCCGACGCGCGCCGACCGCCGACGGACCAAGCACGTCGCGACGCACCTGTGCACCAATGAGCTCCCCGCGGGTTCGTTTATCTCGCTGGGCCACTGGATGGGCGACCTGGATGCGTACGTGTGCTCTCCCGAGCTGGCGTTTTTGCAGGCCGCGCATGATGGCGATGCGGCTGAGGCCATCTATGCCGGCTACGCCATGACATCGAACTACCGACTGGATAACCTTGCGCCCGGTGGGGTGACAAGTAGGGATGGGGGCATGCGCGGCGGCAGGCTCACGACGAAGGAGCTCATTGCGGCGTACCTTGACCGAGCGGCAAAGGTGAGGGGCGCCGCCAAGGCGAAGGCGTTGCTTCCGTATGTGGTGGAGGGCTCGCGGTCTCCAAGGGAGTCGGGGCTTTGCATGTTTATGTCGTTGCCTGCACATTGCGGTGGGCTTGCGCTGGGCAAGGCCGAGCTGAACAAGAAATACTTTATCCGCGACGGTTACAACGATGGGCGCAACCGCAAACTGCGCGTGTTGGAGCGCACGCCCGACATAACGCTAACGGCGAAAGCAGAGGTGGGCCTGGATAAAGTAAGGGCAGGCTTGCTGCCCGAAGTGCTTACCGCGCTGGTCGACTACGACAGCGACGCCATCCATGATGGAAGCGAGAAGATCCACAAGGATGCCGAACGCCGCAACGAGCTGCAGATGCTCAATGGGGTCGCGTACTTTACGGTGACGACAGACCAGGCAATCGACTACGACAAGCTCGTTCGCCTGTGCGAACGCATCCGACGGAAGCTGCATCGGAATAAGCGCCCCATCTTTAACAAGGCGATGAGTGCAGAGCAGCGATATTTTGCCCATGCGCGTGCCGAAACGAAGCGATTTTGGCTCTGGCAAGCCGTTATCGATGCGCATCAGTATTGGTAGGGGCGGTAACAGGGGGTTAGAATTAGCGGCCATATATCCAGATCTAATACTTTTCCCGAGAAGTGAACGAGCCAGAATGGACCCCCGAAACATCGACACTTTTAGGGGCCCGTTTCCTGCGGTTTTGCTGCTGGGGTCCTGCGGTTTTAACGTCAAAAAGTGTGGATGCTCTGGGGGTCCAAATAAGCTCGTTCACTTCTCGGGAAAAGTATTAAACCTCACTTTATAGGGGGTTATTTATATATGGCTGCGAGACCCAACCGCGCCTGATCGGGGCAATCACCGGGGCTGTTTGGGCGCTTTGGGTGCCGTGGCATCCTCTGGGCTTGGTCGCCGTAAAATAAAACAGCTCAGAGGCGAAGCCTCTGAGCTGCGAACATTTGGTGGGCGTTAGAAGATTTGAACTTCTGACCTCTTCCGTGTCAGGGAAGCGCTCTCCCCCTGAGCTAAACGCCCGATCAAGGGTGCGCGAGTGCGCAGGGAATAATATAACGGAGCTCCCATCCGGTGGCAAGAACTATTTTTTAAAAAGTGGCAACTTGCGACCCTATCGGCCCCCGATCCGGCACGAGCAGCACGTGAAAAGTCGCGTTTGTACCCCCGATGAACTGCACGTTCGCGTAAAATGTTCCCATTATGGGCAAATGGTGTCCAGGTAGTTTACGATGCGGCATCTGGGGGAGGGACATGTCGGACGCGCGCTCGCTGCGAAAACAGTTCAATCGCATGCTCGCCACGTTGCTGGTGGCGCTTGCTGCTGCCGGAGCCGTAACGTATGCTTGGTACATCTACAACGCCAACCGCCACATCACCGACGTCAAGATGGCCGCGGGCACGGGCGTGACCTTCCTTATCTCCAACGAGTACGACGGCGAATACAAAACCAACGCCGGCCTGAGCTTTACGGGTCTGCTCGATCCCGTCTCGACCGACAACGTGCTCAACGGCTTTCAAAAGGTAACGGGCTTTACCGGCGGAACCACCCAGGACTCGCTGTTTGCCAGCATGTTTGGTGCCGCAGAGCATTCCGACTACTACAAGACCTCCCTGTACCTGGCCACCAACTCTGCCGCGACCGACGTGTACCTGTCGGGCATCGACTTTACCGAGCAGGACCCGGCAAACCCCATCTCTACCGCTCTGCGGGTGGGCCTGGTTACCTATGCGCCGGGGCAGGGCGATACCGTTACGGGCCAGTACATCTTTGAGGTCTCGGGCGAGCGCAATCCCCAGGCGCGCTACAACACGCTCGACGGCAAGGATGCCGGCGAGAACGAGCAGAATCACCTGGTGCTCGACAGCACCCGCTCCGATGGAACAACGGTTCATTTTGACCAGCTGACCAGTGCAAACTTCTGTGACTACAACGAAGACACTGGCATCGTGAGCCTCAAGGAGGCTACGACCAAGATCTGCAGCCTGCCCGCCGCTGCCAAGGGCACCAACCGCAGCACGCCCGTGCGCGTGGATGTGTACGTGTGGCTGGAAGGCTGCGACCCCGACTGCACCAACAACCTGGCCGCCACCAGCTTGCAATCGCTGGCGTTGCGCTTTGCCGGTAAGCGTTCGTAAGGGGGCTGGGTATGAGTGTATCGAACATCAAAGATATCCTAAGCTCGCGCCGTCGCATGGTTGCTGCGGCCGCATGGATGTTGGTGCTGGTAGCCGCCTTGAGCGCGGCCACCTACGCCTGGTTTAGCAACTCGCGCTACACCAACGTGACGCCCGTGGCGCACACGGTAAGCGACGAGAGCTCCGACCTGCAGATTGGCCTTTCGGCCAACGGGCCCTGGGACACAACGGCAACGCTTGCCGCCGCCGACAAGACGCTCTATCCCATCTCGACGGCAGACCTTTCCCGCTTTTGGCGCGGCACGTTCCAAAACGCCGCCGGCATCACGACTGACTACGCCGACTGCACCGCGCAGCTGGATGACTACGCCCTTTCGGGCACGCTGTACCTTAAGGGCAGCGACAGTGCGCTCAACGTGTACCTGTACCAGGGCAAGATGGGCATGACGAGCGACCCGCAGCTGCTGGCCGCACTGCGCCTGGGCTTGGTGATCACGACTGCGTCGGGCACGCAAACGCATATCTTTACCTGTGACGACTTGGGCAATACTGCAGGCGCCACCAACAGGCGCACCACGGCGCAGGACGGCGCGGTCGTAGCGGGTGCCGCCTCGGGCTGGAGCTACACCGCCGACCCGGCCCGCGCTATTAGCTCTTACAGCATGGATGGCACCGGTGACACGCCCACGCCGCGCGCGGGCGCCACGCCCATCTGCACGCTGGCCGCCAACGAGGTGGCAAGCGTTCGCTACGTTGTATACATGGAAGGCTGCGACGCCAATTGCATCGACGAGGCCCAGGCCCGCGATGTGGTGCTGCAGCTTGCCTTTGCTGCGGCCAAGGCGTAAGGGGGCGAGCGACGTGAAAGATCAGAAGCGCATGCCAGCAGATAGCTGCGAGGCCAAAACCCAGAGCGAGAGCCCCGCGGTTCCCTCCAGCGTAGCCGCCGAGTGCCAGGTCCTCGAGGGCGCCGCCGCCTGCCGTCACGCCCGTCGCGCGCGTGCCTACATCGCGCTCGTTATGGTGGCGCTCGCCGCCACTTTGGGCGTCGCGACCTACGCCTGGTTTACCAACAACATGAAGGTCAACACCAACTCGGTGAGCGTGCACAGCGACACGTCCAAGCTGGTGCTGGAGCTGGGCGACGCCGATCGCGGCAGCTGGTCGCAGCAGGGCGATGTTTCCCTGACTTCCAATGCGACTGGCGCCGTGACGCTCTATCCGGTCTCGACCTTCGATCTCAACGGCTTTGCTGCCTGCGCGCAAAACAACTCCGCCGGCGATGCCACGGTGTTTGAGCAGGCAAAAGACAACGGTTCCGCGTTCTACCACGGCTGGATCAATCTGCGCCCCACCATTACCGGAACGGGCGCCAGCAAAGTAAAGGGTAAGGTCAGCTTGTATCTGGCCGAATCGCTGGTCCCGCAGGGCGCCGATGCCGAGCTGCTGCGCGCGGCCCGCGTGGGCATAAAGATCTCGAGCGGCAACCAGGTGCTTGCCACCAACATCTTTGAACTCGACGGCTCCGATAGTGGTCACCGCGCCGAGCACCCGGCGACTGCCCCTGCAGGCCTGGCGGGCTACACCGAGGGCATGCTCCTGGGCTGGCAAAACGGTCAGCTCACCTGCGGCGCCAACGTGACGCAGGACCCGGCCACCTTTACGCTGGACACGAGCGAGGCGGCCGCGCGTCCGCAAAACACGCTTGCCACGCTGGGGCTTGACCAGACCTATCGTTTGGATGTCTATTACTACATCGAGGGCACCGATCCCGATAGCGCCGACTATCTCTATCAAAATCCGGGCACCTTGCACCTGGCGCTCTTTGCGACCTTGGACGGTGAGTAGCAATGGCACACGCCACGCCCGACAACCGCCGCCCGACCACCGGCGCTCCGGTTGCCGCGCCCGCCGATATCGACCTGCGCCGCAAGCTCACTACCACCGTGGTGCTGGTGCTGTTTGCGCTGGTGGCGATAGCCATGGCAACGTTCGCCTGGTTCTCCATCGCCGATAGCGCCAAGACCCGCATGCTCATGATCGACGCCAACGCCGACGGCTCGCTGCGCTTTGACCTGGACGGGCACGCCGCGTTCGACGAATACGTGCACAGCCTGGGTTTTGATCAGATCTCGGCGCGCATTGCCAGCGAAAAGGGCGTGGACATCGACGCGTCCAAGCTCAAGCCCGTCACCACGAGCGACTACCAGACCTTCACCTTCGAGGACGGCTCCACCGCCGATCCCGCCACCGGCGCCTACCTGGAGTTTACGCTGCACTTTATGAGCAGTACGGACCTGCGCGTTCGCCTGACCGGGCAGGATGGCGACGGCGGCGTGTCCGGCACGCGGTTTAGCTCCGACACGCAGGGCATGGCCAGCGCCATGCGCATGAGCTTTACCGCCGACGGCCATACTTGGGTCTACAACCCCAACGGGGGCGGGGGCTCGTCCGGCGCGGCCACCGTCTTTGGGCTCGACTCGGGTGCTGCCACCGCGGCCAGCGACATGTTCGACCTGATAACAGAAACGGACAAGCCGGTAACCGTTCGCATATGGCTCGAGGGAACGGACCCAAATTGCACTAATATGCTAAAGGGAGCTAACTATTCGGTATCGATGCGCTTTGAGGGCATCGAGGAACAGTAGATATGCACGGCGGCCACCGGGCCGCGCACGACCTAGACAGACACGGTAGTAAGGGACATCATGCAATCTGTTAAAAAAGTCGCATCCATCGCGCTGAGCGTCGTCATGTGGATCATCATCCTGGTGGCGGCCCTGTATGCGTTTACCACGCTCGCCACGCGCGAGGACGGCAGCGTTTCTGACATCGCCGGCTTCACCCCGCTCGCCGTGCAGTCCGACTCCATGGCGCCCACGTTTAACAAGGGCGACCTCATCTTCATCAAAAAGTGCGACACCTCCAAGCTCGAGGTGGGCGACATCGTGACGTTCCATACCATCATCGACAACGAGTACGCGCTCAACACGCACCGTATCGCTGCCATCGACGAGGTCAACGGCATGCGCAGCTTTACCACCAAGGGCGATAACAACGACGTGGCCGATACGCACATCATTAGTGACGGCGACATCGTGGGCAAGTACGTGTTTGCGTTGCCGCAGATGGGCAAGGTCATGGACTTCCTGTCCAGCTCCATGGGCTTCCTCATTGTGATCGTGCTGCCCATGCTGCTGTTCTTTATCTACCAGGTGTATCACCTCATCGTGGTGGGCATGAACCTCAAGCGCGCTATGGCCGAGGAGGACCGCCTGGCCGCCGCGGCTGCCATCGTGGACGCCGAGGGCAAGGGTGGCGCCGCCGTCACCGCCGATAACGCCGCCGAGCAGCTCGCCCAGGCCGAGGCCAAGCTCGAGGAAGCCCGTCGTCTGAAGGCCGAGGCCGAGGCGGCGATGAACGCGACCAAGCAGGAGGGTGCCGACGGTGAGTGAGCTTCTGGGATTTGCCTGGGAGCTGCTGGCAAAGGTCGTCTACAACGTCGTTGCCGTCGTGAGCTCCATCCTTAACCTGCTGGTGTTTGGCTGGGTTGAGTACTTCAACATCTTTATGACCTACTTCACCACGTTTGACCTGGTGGGCAAGATCGGCGCGGTCATTCTGTTTGCCATGCTCATCGCAGTCCCCGTGCTGATTGTGGCCATTCTGATCCACCACTACCGCATCAACCGTCGCCTGCATCGCGACGACACGTCCAACAAGGCGCTCTATCGCGAGATCGGCCGCCTGAACAAGCAGGTGCTCGACCTCATTGACGAGAAGAACAAGCTGCTGGCGCTCAAGGTCAATGCCATGGGCGGCACCAAGCAGATTCCGTACGTGGGCGCCTCGGCCTTGGCCGACGACCACCTGCCCACGGTGGGCAACGTGGTGGGCGCCGCCGCGGGTGCGCCTGCGGGCGAGGGCGTCGCGGCGACGGCCGTCATGTCGGGCAACGCGTCGCTCGCGCTCGATGGCGAGGGCGTCAAGGACGCCGCGGCCGCCATGGCCAAGGCCACCGTCGAGGCCAAGACTCTTGCCGAGGAAAAAGAAATCGCCCAGGCCAACCGCTTCCCCAAGCTGTCCCTTGTGGACCTTAAGTACCGCGACTGGGAATCGCCGGCCTACGACGATGCCATCTCGCTGGAGGACTTTGTCGACAGCTTCCGCGCGTTCGCCTGCAGCCAGATGAAGCTCTACTACACGCCCGAGGTCATCCGCCGCTTTGTGGCCGGCATGGCCGCCTCCAAGCTACTGATCCTGGAGGGCATCTCGGGTACTGGTAAGACCTCGCTGCCCTACAGCTTTAGCCGCTATCTGGATAACCCCGCGACCATCGTGTCGGTGCAGCCGAGTTTTCGCGATCGCACCGAGGTACTGGGCTACTTTAACGAGTTTTCCAAGCGCTTTAACGAGACCGAGTTCCTCCGCGCCGTGTACGAGGCGGGGCTTCGCCAAGACCCGTCCATGATCGTGCTCGATGAGATGAACCTCGCCCGCGTGGAGTACTACTTTGCCGAGATCCTGTCGGTGCTCGAGATGCCCAGCCACGACGAGTGGGTGCTCGATCTGGTGCCTACCCAGTGGGCCGCCGACCCCAAAGGCCTGCACGACGGCAAGCTCACCATTCCCGACAGCCTGTGGTTTATCGGCACGGCCAACAACGACGACTCCACCTTTACCATCACGGACAAGGTGTACGACCGCGCGATTCCCATCGAGCTCAACGAGCGCGCCGATGCGTTTGAGTGCGAGCCGCACGAGCGCGTGCACGTGACGGCCGAGCATCTGCAGTATCTGTTCCAGAAGGCCAAGGTCGAGTACGTGATTGACGAGGAGCTGCTCCAGAAGATGCACAAGCTGGACCAGTACCTGCAGACCCGCTTTAAGCTGGCCTTTGGTAACCGTATCATCAAGCAGATGTACGACTTTATCCCCGTGTACGTGGCGTGCGGCGGCACCGAGCTGGGTGGCATGGACTACATCATCGCCCGCAAGGTGCTCAAGAAGTTTGAGTCCATGAACGTGAGCTTTGTGCGCGACGAGATGAAGGGCCTGATCGAGTACATCGAGAAGACCTTTGGCGAGGGCGGCCTGCCCGATTCCGTCATGTATCTGCAGCGGATCCAGAACTTCTACTAATGCCGTAAGCGCGGGGCGGCGTGATGTCGCCTCGCCCCTTTCCGATCGATCCAATCTATGGAGTAACCCATGTCCGAGACCATTCAGGACCTCTATACCAGCTTCTCCGAGCAGATGGAGCCCATCCAGGAGGACAGCCGCTACTTCCGCTATCTGTTTGAGATGGCGCGGGCCTCGGGCACCACGATCGAACAGCAGCGCGAGGAGCTCGTCAAGGTGGTGGACGAGGAATGGATCAGCATGATCGAGGACTCGCTCGACGCCATCAACACCATTATCGAAAAGCCGCGCCGCTTTATCACCACCGAGGAAGAGGTGGTGCCGGTCTCGCTCGCCAAAAAGATCAGCGCCGACAGCGTTCGCCATCTGAGCCAAAACACGCAGTTTTTGGCGCCGAGCGACGACGGCGGAGTTCACCCCACGCGCATCCTCAATGTCAATACCGTTGAGACCTACGACCTGTACGAGAACCGCTTTATCTACCACCTGATTCAGCGCCTGCTGACGTTTGTGGACAAGCGCACCGACGTCATCTTTTGGTCGACGGGCAACGAGATCCGCAACCGCTTTAAGATGCACAGCAAGATCGACGACGCGTACGAAGAGATCGAGTACAACGTCGAGATGACGGTCAAAAACCGCCAGAGCTTTGCCGAGAACGACGCCGACAACATGGACGTCTTTATGCGCATCGACCGCGTGCGTCGCCTGGTCATGGCGCTGCGCGGCGCGTCGTTCTGCCAGATCATGAACGGCTGCAGTGCGGTCCGCAGCCCCATCCAGCGCACCAACCTCATCATGAAGGACCCCAACTACCGCAAGTGCTACCAGCTGTGGCAGTTTATGGAGCGCTACGACAAGGTCGGCTACAACATCGACGTGCAGCAGCAGGCGCTGGCGTTCGATGACGAGTACATGGTGCAGATGTACACCAACCTCATCAACAACTACACCGTCTTTAAGAGCCTGACCGACGACGAGCGCAACCTGCAGGAACTCGAGAGCGTGCAACACGCGCCGGTGGCGCCCAAGTTTATTAAAGAGATCAAGGAGGTGCAGGTCGATAGCCCCGACCTGCCCGATGTTGAGGTTCGTCGTGTGTTTGTGGAGGAGGTCACGCAGGCCCAGCTCGATGCCGAGCAGGCGCTGGCCGAGGCCCGCGAGCAGATTGAGGAGCTCCAGGGGCAGCTCAAGTCCTGGAAGGTGCAGGCGCATGCGCTGACCGATGAGCGCGATGACCTGGCCGACGAGCTGGACGAGGCCAAGACGCGCGAGCTGGCGTTGACGCAGCGCGCTCAGATGGCCGAGGCGGATGCCGAGGAACTGCGCGCCTCGCTGGAGGATGTCGAAGCGGGCAAGAAGGCTGCCGAGGCCGACGCTGTCGAGGCGCATGAGACCGCGGCGGCGCAGCTGGCGCAGATGCGTGCCGAGGCCGATGCCGAGGTCGCGGCCGCCCGTGCCGACGCGGACGCCAAGGTTGCTGCCGCCGAGCAGGCCGCTGCCGCTCAGGTCGCGCAGGTCAAGAGCGACGCTACTGCGGCCCTAGCCGCCAAGACGGCTGCCGACGCTGCCGAGCTGCAGGCCGCCAAGGACGCCGCCGCAGCCGAGCTTGCCGGCGTGCGCGAGGCGTCTGCCAAGGAGCTCGCCGAGGTGCATGCCAAGCTGGATGCCGCCAAGTTGCAGATCGAGGAAGTGCGGCTGGCGGCCGAGCGCGATGCCCGTGCCGCGCAGGAGACTGCCGACGTCGCCGCGGCCGAGGCGGAGCAGAAGCTCGCCGACACCGTTGCCGCGGCCGAGGAGAAGGTTGCTGCCGCCCAGCAGGCCGCCGATGCTGCGATCGACGCCGCCCGTGCTACCGCCGATTCTGCCGTTGAGCAGGCTACGGTGGATGCCAGCGAGAAGGTCGCCGCTGCCGCTGCCGAGCGCGATGCCGCCGCGCGTGCCGCCGCGCGTGCCGCCGAGGAGGCTCGTGCCGACGCCGACGCGCGTATCGCTGCAGCTGAGCTCGAGGCGGGGGAGCGTATTGAGCAGGAGCTCGCCGCCGCAAAGGCCGCGCACGAGCGCGAGCTCGAGGCCGCCCGCGCGGAGATGCAGCAGCGCTTGGCCTCGTTGGCGCACGAGCTGGAACAGGCCGAGCGCGATCGCGCCCGCGCCGAGCGCCGTGCCGAGGGCAACAGCCTGTCGCGCTATCTGCTGGCTCGCTTGCGCGGAGAGGCCGCCGAGGGCGATGTCGCCACGACCGTTGAGGGAGATGAGACCGACGTTTCGGCATCTGACGCCACTGACGTCGAGCCTTCCGCAAAGGACGCCGACAAGTGATGAAGCACGTGCTCCGCGTGATCAACGTGCTGGCGACCGTGGTGATCCTGGTCGCCTTTGTGGTGCTGCTGCGCACGGTGTTCACGCCCGCTGGTGAGATCCCCACCATCATGGGCTACGGCTTTATGCGTACGCTGACCGGCTCGATGGAGCCGGCGATTCCTGTGCACTCGTTTATCGTCGTCGATACCGACAACAGCCAAGCCTACCAGGTGGGCGATATCATCACCTTCCATTCGTCCGATGACGCGCTGGAGGGTTCGCTCAACACGCACCGCATCGTATCCGTGGAGGCCGCGGCCGACGGCACGCCGGTCTACCGCACCAAGGGCGATGCCAATCCGGTCGAGGACGCCGCGCCCGTGCCCGCCGCCGACGTGGTGGGGCGCGTGGTCTTTGTCTCGGCGGGGCTGGGCGTGGTGGTCTCGTTGCTCACCAATCCGCTGCTGTTCTTTCCGCTTATCGTGGTGCCGCTGATCGTGCTGCTGGTGCTCGAGATTCGCCATATGGTCAAGACAACGCAAGAGGTGGCACGCGCCGAGGACGAGGCCGCCTTGCGAGCCGCCGTTGAGCAGATTCGCGAAAAGCGCCGTCGCGAGCAGGAGGGCCGGGACAGCGACAAGGAACGGGACGATGGCGAGCATGCTGAGGGAAGTGCGGAAGCCGCCCCCGGCGTTCTAGACGATTCCAACCACTCGGCATAGCTCATCGGTGCCTTTCGTCCCTGCAATTTGGACGCTCGCAGATGCTCCGCATCATCTGCTATTTCATACCAATATTCGTGCTACAGTTTGAGCGCTTTGTTGCCAATTGATTTCGGGGGAGTGGGATGGAACAGGAGCGCTCGGCGCAGTGTGCACGTGAAAGGGCTTCGGTACCGATGACGGCGGCGTCTGATTTTATCGTGCCCGAGGGGACTGACGAGCTGAGCCGCAGCACCCGCCGTGCATGGCGCGACCGCCTCAACGACGCCCAGGCGCGCAAGATGGCCCTGGGTACGCTCGCCGCGTTTGCCGGCGGTACGTTTTGGGGTTTTTCTGGCACCAGCGCCAGCTACCTCTTTGACGTGTGCCATATCGAGACGTTTTGGCTGATGAGCGTGCGCCAAGTTATCGCTGGCCTGCTCTTTATGTTCGTTGTACTCAGAAAAGACCGCGACCGCTTGATCGAGCTGTGGACTACCCCCGCCGATCGCAAGCAGCTTATTCTGTTTACGATTTTTGGCCTGCTGTTCAACCAGCTTTGCTATCTGTCAGCCGTGCGCCTGACCAACGCGGGCACCGCGACCGTCTTCCAGTGCCTGCAGCTGGTGGTCGTCATGGGGTATGCCTGCGTCACCGCGCATCGACTGCCGCGCACGCGCGAGGCTCTTGGCATTTTGCTCGCATTGGGCGGAACGTTTTTGATCGCCACGGGCGGCGACCCCAGTACGCTCAACATCTCGCCGATGGGCCTGCTCGCGGGCCTTTTGTGCGCAGTGGGCGGTGCCTGCATAGCAATCATCCCTGCCGGAATCCTCAACAAATACGGCAGCTCGGTCGTCACGGGCTCGGCCATGCTTTCGGCGGGAATCGTGATGAGTATCTTTACCCAGCCGTGGGCGCACATGCCGGCGCTCGGCCCCTCGGGTGTCGGCGCGCTCGCGATATTTATTGTGGTGGGGTCGTTCTTCGCCTATATGTTCTACATGCAGGGCGTTAAGGAGATTGGCTCGGTGCGCGCGAGCCTCCTTGGAACCATGGAGCCGGTTTCGGCCACCATCACCAGCGCCCTTATGCTGGGAACGGTGTTTTTGCCCACCGACCTGGCGGGCTTTGCCATGATTATCGCGATGGTGTTTTTGACGGTGTAGCTGGCGCCGCCGCCAAGACGGAAAAGGTGTTGTGCCGCATTTTCGCCAATTGATGTCCGTGTCTGGAGTTTAGCTGTCGATGCTCAAAATGCCATAAACTAGTAACGTTATGGACTTTTTCATTGCGACTCAATTGCGAGGATTTCTTTATGGCTGGTAATCACTTTAAGGGCAGCGATAGCGGCCGTCCTGCAGTTCCGCCGCGTCCGAACGGGGCTGGTAAGGCCGGCACGCCGGGCGGCGCTGGACAGGGCGGTTCCGGTAAGCGCGTGTCCCCGGGCGAGACGGCGATGTTTACCGCTCTGTACGAGCAGTCTCAAAAGGCAAAAAAGACCGGCCGTGCAAGAGGGAATGTCTTTGCGGGCGGTGCAACCTCCGCGTCGCGGCCGAGTGGGGCTCCTTCGGTACCCGCGAACAACGCAGGTGCTGCCAACGCCGCAAATGCCGCCGGCAACGTTAATGCCGGCAAGGCCGCCAACAATACTCCCTCTGCCGGTGGCGCGGGGCTTACGGGTAACCTTGGCACGATTTACACCGGCGCCTCCGAGACTGGCACGTTCGCCCGCCTGGATGATAGCGGTGCCGAGTTTGCGGGCTCGGGTTCCAAGGAAGATTATTACGATTTTGGCTTGAACTATGGTAGCGACGCTTCGTCGAGTTCGACCTCTGACGGTCTGGTCCGTCATCGCCATCGCAAGGGCGAACGCAAAAAGCGTCACACCGGCGCCATTATTGCCGCTGTAGTCGCGGTGCTTCTCGTTGCGCTTGGCGCAAGCGGCTTTATGCTGCTTAACTCGGCAAAGACCGTAAAGAGTGAAGCGAAGGAGGCCGTCGAGATTGTCGGTGGCCTTAAGGACAAGGTCACGTCGGGCGATTTTTCGACGCTGCCTGACGACGCGAAGAAGATTGATGAGCTTTGCGACAGCATGAAGGCGGAGACCTCGAGCCCGCTGTGGACGGCGGCTTCGTTTATCCCGGTGTATGGCAGCGACATCAATGCGGCCCGCACCATGATCGACGCCCTGTCCGATGTCTCTAGCGGCGCGCTGGTTCCCATGGCCGATAACCTTTCGCAGGCCACGCCCGGCAAGCTGTTTCAGGACGGCATGATTAACGTGTCCGCGCTGCAGGCGGTCGCCGATTCGCTTTCCAGCAGCTCGAAGGTGTTCAAGAGCGCCAACGAGAAGATCCAGGGCATTGGCGATACTCATATTTCCCAGGTGACCGAGCTGGTCGATAAGGCCAAGGACGGCTTTGCCACCCTCAACGGCGCGGTTGACGCGGCGGAGAAAGTCGCCCCCGTCCTTCCCCAGATGCTCGGCGCCAACGGCCAGACGCGCAACTACCTTATGTACGCGATGAACAACGTCGAGATTCGTGCCTGCGGCGGCTTTGGCGGTTCGCAGGGCCTGATTTCGGTCACCGACGGCCAGATGTCGATTGGCGAGTTTGTTCCATGTATTGCGCTTGGCAAAGACGAGGCGGTTGAGAGCGTCGACGAAGAGGACGAGGCACTGTTTGGCGACCACAGTAACCTGTACAACTCTGGTAACGCGTATTCGCCCGATTGGCCCCGCAACTCGCAGCGTGTCGCCGCGCTGTGGAAGTCCCAGTATGGGCAGGACGTTGACGGCGTCGTGGGTATCGACCCGGTGTTCCTGCAGTATCTGCTGGGCCTCGTCGGTAATGTCTCGCTGCCCGACGGAACGGTTGTCGACGGCACCAACGCCGCAAAGGTCCTCATGCACGATGTGTACTGGAACTATCCGGTCGAGGAGTCTGACGGCATCTTTGCATCCGTCGCCAGCGCTGCCTTCGACAAGATCCTTGGCGGTATCGGCGATGTCGATGTTACGAAGCTTGTCAGCGCCGTTGAGCGCGGTGCCGAAGAGGGCCGCCTGATCGCGTGGATGAAAAACGATGACGAGCAGAACGCTATCAAGCAGATGAACATCGACGCCTCGCTGCCCGATCCGGATGACCCGAGTGAAGATCCCGTTGCTGGTGTCTACTTTAACAACCTGAGCTTCTCCAAGCTCGACTGGTACCTGAATGCCGATACGCAGATTGGCCAGGGCGTCAAGAACGGTGACGGCACGTGCTCGTATCGCATCACCGTTACCCTGACGAACATCATGACGCAGGAGGAGGCAGGCAAGCTGCCCGACTACGTCGCGGCGAGCGCACCCGATGCAGCGCGCGACGACGAGCGTCTGAATGTCTCGTTGTTTGCACCGACGGGCGGCAACATTACTGATCTGACCGTCGAGGGCACCCAGTTTGGTCTTGGCGCCGCTACGTGGCATGGAATCCCCTTCTATTCGGGCACCGTTGACCTGCATGCTGGCGAGACGACGACGATCACATATACGCTGACCACGTCGGCCGAGGCGGGGGACAAGCCGCTTACGCTGCGTCAGACTCCTACATGCCAGGCGGCTCGCGACAGCGCGTCGGCGTAGGGTTTTTCTGGTAGCGCAGATAATCGAGTACCATTTTGGGGCGGACAGGCAATCTGTCCGCCCCTATTTTGTAAGGAGAGCGCATGAAGTACTTTGGCACCGACGGCTTTCGCGGTGAGGCCAACGTTGGGCTGACGGTAGAGCACGCTTATAAGATTGGCCGTTTTGTGGGCTGGTATTACGGCGCCAACCGCGAGCGCAAGGCGCGCGTGATCGTGGGCAAGGACACTCGTCGCTCGAGCTATATGTTCGAGGCGGCGCTGGTGAGCGGCCTGGTCGCGAGCGGTGCGGACGCCTATATGCTGCACGTGATCCCCACGCCGGGCGTGGCACATCAGACCGTGGAGGGCTGCTTCGATTGCGGCATCATGATCAGCGCGAGCCACAACCCGTTTTGCGATAACGGCATTAAGCTCGTCAACAGCGACGGCTTTAAGATGGACGAGGACGTGCTGGAACTCATCGAGGACTATATCGATGGCAAGAGCGAGGTGCCGCTGGCCACGGGCAACCACATCGGTGCCACGGTGGACTACATGCAGGGCCGCAACCGCTATATCGCTTCGCTCATCGCAAGCGCGAACTTTTCACTGCAGGGCGTCAAGATCGGCATCGACTGCGCCAACGGCTCGGCGTCCTCGGTGGCCAAGCCGGTGTTCGACGCACTCGGTGCCGACGTGCGCGTGATCAACGCCGCGCCCGATGGCTTTAACATTAACGTCGACTGTGGCTCCATGCATATGGAGCGCCTGCAGCGCCACGTGGTGGAGCAGGGCCTGGACGTGGGCTTTGCCTATGACGGCGATGCCGACCGCTGCCTGGCCGTGGACGAGCGCGGCCGCGTGGTCGACGGCGACCAGATCCTGTACGTGTGTGGCGTGTATCTGAACAAGCACGGTCGCCTTTCGGGCGGTACCGTGGTGCCGACGATTGCCAGCAACTTTGGCCTGGTCAAGTCGCTGGAGCTTGCCGGACTGAGCGCCGTGACCAGCGGCGTGGGCGACCGTCACGTGTATGCCAAGATGCGCGAGGGTGGCTACAGCCTGGGCGGCGAGCAGACGGGTCATACGATCTTTGGCGATATCGAGCGCACGGGCGACGGCATTATGACCTCGCTGCGCGTGATGGAAGTGATTCGTGCCGAGCGCGAGACGCTCTCGCAGCTCACGGCTCCGTGCAAGCTGCTGCCGCAGGCGCAGGTTGCCGTGCGCGTAGCGGATAAGGACGCCGCGCTGGGCAACATGGGTGTGCAGGCCGCCATCGCCGAGGCCGAGGCATCGCTGGTGGGCGAAGGACGCGTGCTCGTGCGCAAGAGCGGAACCGAGTCGGTGATTCGCGTTTTGGCTGAAGCCCCCGACCAAGCAGCTGCCGACACCGCCATGAAGCGCATCGCCAACGCACTCGAGGCCTTGTAGTTACGCGGTTTTACCAAACCGCGTAACTGCTCGACGCTGCAAACGGCCCCAAGTGCCGGGTCTCTGGCTTAGATGAAAAAGGGGCGCCGCGGAACCAACCCGCGGCGCCCCCTTTGCGTTGGCGTGTCGCCTAAGCTTTACAGCTGATACAGCGTGGTGAACTTGTCCTGCAGGTAGCTGCAGTAGTAGCGGGCGTCAAAGGCCATGCCGCACGCGCCCTTGATGAGCTCCGGCGCGTCCTTGGCGCGGCCCCACTGCCAAATGTGCCCGCCGAGCCAGGCGCGGACGGGTGCCAAGTCGCCGCTCGCGCAGGCGCCGTTGAGGTCGACACCGTCGCGGCACATGGCCGGCACAAACATGGCATCGTAGGCGCTGCCCAGCGCATAGGTGGGGAAGTAGCCAAACGAGCCGCCGCTCCAGTGCGTATCCTGCAGGCAGCCGTGCGTGTCGTCGGGAACGGGAATGCCCAGGTACTCGTTCATAAAGCGGTTCCAAAGCGCGGGGATGTCCTTGGCCGTGGCCTCGCCGGCAAACAGCATGCGCTCGATCTGGTAGCGCACCATAATATGCAGCGGGTAGGTGAGCTCGTCGGCCTCGGTGCGGATCAGCGACGGCTGAGCGATGTTCACGGCGTGGTAGAGCGTGTCCTCGTCGACGTCGCCGTAGACCTCGGGTGCGTGGCGGCGCAGCACCTCGAGCAGCGGTCCCATAAAGGCGCGGCTGCGACCCACGGTGTTCTCGAAGAAGCGGCTCTGGCTCTCGTGGATGCCCATGGAGGTGCCACCCTCAAGACAGGTGCGCGCATAGGCAGGATTGACGCCCAGCTCATACATGGCGTGTCCCGCCTCGTGGATGATGCTGTAGACGTTGGAGATGCAGTCGTCCTCGTAGATGTGCGTGGCGATGCGCGCGTCGCCCACCGAGAAGCCCTCGCTAAACGGGTGCTCGGTAAAGGCAAGCGTGGTGTCGTCCAGGTTCAGGCCGACAAGCTTCATCAAGTCGAAGCTCATGGCGCGCTGGGCAGCCTCGGGCACGTGGGCGTGCAAAAAGTCGGCAGCCGGCTGCTGGCCGCGCTCGCCGATGGCGTGCACGAGCGGCACGACCGTGGCCTTGACCTCATCGCAAAACGCATCGAAGCTCTTGGCGGAAAGCCCGCGCTCGTACTGGTCGAGCCAAACATCGTACGGATCGCGCTTGGGATCCATGAGCTCGGCCTGATATTTGAGCTTGTCGACAATCTTATCCACATAGGGCTCAAAGCTCGCCCAGTCGTTGGCCGCCTTGGCCTTGTGCCACACGGCATCGGCCTCGCAGGTGAGCCTGGTCCAAGCCTCGGCCTCCTCGGTGGGAATGACGCTCGCCTCGCGCTGGTCGCGGCCGAGCACGCGGATCTCGTTGAGCAGTTGCGGGTCGTCGATCTTGCCGCCGGCGACCGTCTCGCGTGCCAGCGAGTGCACAAGCTCGACAGACTTTTTGCTGGTCAGGAGCTTGTGATGCTCGCCGGCAAGGGTGCCCATGGCGTCGGCACGCGCTGCGGCGCCGTTGGCGGGGGCAATGGTGGCGCCGTCGAACTCGGCAATCTTGAGCAGATACTCGCGGGTCCACAGCTTGCCCTCGAGCTTGCGGAACTTCTTGACGGCCTTATCGACCTTCATGCCCTTGGGCGCCTTGCCCACGGCGGCCTCGGCCTTCTTATCGTGCTTCTTTCCCATGCCATATCCTTAATCTCGCAGGTCGAGCGCCACGGGTGGGCGCGCGGCCAGTTTGCACAGCTACCTGCCTTGTACCCAGCACGAACAAAACGGAACGCGGCGATACGCCCACACAATGTGGTATCCTATAGCCCAATGCGTTGACGGAGAGGGTTTTGCCCGCCGCGTCGCCGGCAAGAGAGGGAAGGTCATGGGCTGCAAGCCTTCCTGCGGTGGCAAGGGCCAAGCGTTCACTCCCGAGCAGCGACCTCAACGGGCGCGCGGCTAGCGGCGGCGAAGCCCCAGTAGGGAAGCCGTGAGCCTCGCGATAAGGGGCGCAGAGTGGGCACGGCGGGCCAGACATCCGCCGGGTCAAACAAGGTGGTACCGCGGAATTCAACCGTCCTTGGGCAATGCACACGCCCGAGGACGGTTTTTTATTACCGAACCGGGCCGCGTTTTCACAACGCCAGACGGCGGCAGCCGCCTCGGCAAACGGAGAGCGCGAGAGACGAAAGGGAAGACATGAGTCTGATTGATGATCTGGTCAAACTCGAGGAAGAGGCCAAGGAGCTCGTCGCAGGCGCCGACGACGCAGCCAAGCTCGAGGCTGCGCGCGTTGAGCTGCTCGGCCGCAAGGGGCGCATCACCGGCCTGATGCGCATGATGGGCAAGCTCGCCCCCGAGGATCGTCCCGTGATGGGTAAGCGCGCCAACGAGATGCGCCAGCTGATCGAGGGCATGCTCGACGAGCGCAACACCGAGATGAAGGCCGCCGCCCTCAAGCACGCGCTCGAGCACGACGCCGTCGACATCACGCTGCCGGGCATCCGTCCGCAGATCGGTCACCAGCACCTGATCAAGCAGATCATCGAGGAGGCCGAGGACATCTTCTGCGGCATTGGCTATACCGTCGAGTCTGGCCCCATGGTCGATACCTCCTACTACAACTTCACCGCGCTCAACGCCCCCATGGATCACCCGAGCCGCTCGGCCCGCGATACCTTTTACGTGGTCGACAATAACCCCGGCAGCGTCGCGCACCCCGAGGCCCACGCCCACGGCGAGTCCGACGTGCTGCTGCGCACCCAGACCTCGGGCGTGCAGATCCACACCATGGAGTCGCAGAAGCCGCCCATCTACATGATCTGCCCGGGCACCGTCTACCGTCCCGACACGGCCGACGCCTGCCACCTGCCGCAGTTCAACCAGATCGAGGGCCTGGTCGTCGACGAGGGCATCACCTTTGGCGATCTTAAGGGCACGCTCGACTACTTTGTTAAGTGCATGTTTGGCGAGGACCGCAAGACGCGCTATCGCCCGCACTTCTTCCCCTTCACCGAGCCCAGCTGCGAGGTGGACGTGAGCTGCCACGTGTGCGGCGGCAAGGGCTGCAACTTCTGCAAGCACAGCGGCTGGATCGAGATCCTAGGCTGCGGCATGGTCGACCCCAACGTCCTGATCAACTGCGGCATCGACCCCGAGAAGTACACCGGCTTCGCCTTTGGCATTGGCGCCGAGCGCGTCGCGGCCCTGCGCTACGACCTGCCGGACCTCAGAACGCTCATGACGGGCGATATGCGCTTCCTGAACCAATTTTAGGCTTGTCCAGGCACCCCATCTTGGCGTTCAAACCGTCGCTCGCGTACCTTTAGTACGCGTCGCTCCTCTTTCACGCCAACCTGGGGCACCTGGACAACCCTAAGGCGAACGTCTTCATTTGATATTTCCTCCCTATGCGGAGATTAAGAACTAGGAGAGCTACATGCGCGTTTCTTACGACTGGCTCAAGACCATGATCGATATTCCGGAGGATCCCAAGACCCTTTCGGACGAATATATCCGTACCGGCACCGAGGTCGAGGCGATCGACACCGTGGGCGAGTCCTTCGACCACGTGGTGACCGCCAAGGTGCTCACCAAGACCCCGCACCCCGATAGCGACCACATGTATGTGTGCTCGGTCGACGTGGGTGACAAGAACCTCGATGCCGACGGCAATCCCGCTCCACTGCAGATCGTCTGCGGCGCGCAGAACTTCGAGGCCGGCGACCACATCGTCACGGCCATGATCGGCGCAGTTCTGCCCGGCGACGTCAAGATCAAGAAGAGCAAGCTTCGCGGCGTCGTGTCCATGGGCATGAACTGTTCCGCACGCGAGCTCGGCCTGGGCGGCGACCACTCCGGCATTATGATCCTGCCCGAGGATACGCCCTGCGGCATGTCGTTTGCCGAGTATGTGGGCTCGAGCGACACCGTGCTCGACTGCGAGATCACGCCCAACCGCCCCGACTGCCTGTCCATGATTGGCATGGCCCGCGAGACCGGTGCCATCTTCGACCGCGATTTCCACGTTGAGCTGCCCGTCATCAAGGCGGAGACCGGCCGCGCGACCGACGACGAGCTTTCGGTCGAGATTGCCGACGAGGGCCTGTGCGACCGCTATGTCGCCCGCATCGTGCGCAACGTGAAGGTCGGCCCGTCGCCCGACTGGATGGTCAAGCGCCTTAACGCCCTGGGCGTGCGCCCGCACAACAACATCGTCGACATCACCAACTACGTGATGATGCTCACCGGTCAGCCGCTGCACGCCTTTGACCTGGACACCTTTGCCGAGCGCGATGGCCACCGTCGCGTGGTGGTTCGCGCCGCCCAGCAGGATGAGAAATTCACGACGCTCGATGGCGAAGAGCGCGTGCTCGACGCCGGCATGGGCCTCATCACCGACGGCGAGCGCCCCGTGGCGCTGGCCGGCGTTATGGGCGGCATGGATTCCGAGATCGAGGACGACACCGTCGACGTGATGGTCGAGAGTGCCTGCTTCAATGCCGGTCGCACCTCGCACACCAGCCGCGATCTGTCGCTGATCTCCGACGCCTCCATTCGCTTTGAGCGCCAGGTCGATGAGACCGGCTGCGTGGATGTCGCCAACGTTACCTGCGCGCTCATCGAGGAGATTGCCGGCGGCGAGGTTGCTCCCGGTTATGTCGACGTTTTCCCCGCGCCCAAGACCATCGACAGCATTAAGCTGCGCCTGGCCCGCGTGCACGCCATCTGCGGTGCCGATATCGAGCCCAACTTTATCGAGCGTTCGCTCACCCGTCTGGGCTGCACCGTCGAGCGCGACGGCGAGGACTTTATGGTTACCCCGCCGAGCTTCCGCCCCGACCTACCGCGCGAGATTGACCTGATCGAGGAGGTCCTGCGCCTATGGGGCATGGGCCGCGTGACGGCGACCATCCCGGCTGCCAAGAACCACATCGGCGGCCTGACCCGTGAGCAAAAGCTCACCCGCAAGGTCGGCGAGATCCTGCGCGCCTGCGGCCTCAACGAGACCACGACCTTTGGCTTTGCCGCCCCGGGCGACCTGGAGAAGATCGGCATGTCCACCGAAGGCCGCGGCTGCCCCGTGGTGCTCATGAACCCGCTGGTGGCCGAGCAGACCGAGATGCGTCGTTCGCTGCTGCCGGGCCTGCTGCAGTCCGTGGCCTACAACGAGGCGCACGGTACGCCCAACGTGCACCTGTACGAGGTCGGCAGCCTGTTCCACGGTCGCGAGAACGCCAGCCTGCCCAAGGAGACCAAGTCCGTGGCGGGTGTGCTCTCGGGCCAGTGGAGCGAGCAGTCCTGGAACATGAAGTACCGTAAGCTGCGCTTCTTCTTTGGCAAGGGCATTGTCGAGGAGCTGCTCGCCCAGCTGCGCATCGAGAAGGTTCGCTTCCGTCCCGTCGAGGGCGAGGGCTACGCTTTCTTGCAGCCGGGTCGTGCGGCCGAGGTTCTGTCCGGCGGAACCGTGCTGGGCTGGGTCGGCGAGATTCACCCCGAGGCGCGCGAGGCGATGGGCATCGATGAGGTCGTCGTTGCCTTTGAGCTCGATCTGGACAAGCTGATCAAGGGCGCCCGCAACCAGGAGAACTATCGCGAGTTCTCGCAGTACCCGGCCGTTGAGCACGACCTTGCCATTGTGGTTGACAACTCCGTGACCTGTGAGGATCTTGAGCGCCGCATTGCGAGCGCCGGCGGTAAGTTGCTCGAGGGCGTGCGCCTGTTCGACGTCTACCGCGATCCCATCCGCATCGGAGCGGGCAAAAAGTCCATGGCCTTTGCGCTTACGTATCGCTCCGACGACCACACGCTTACCAGCGAAGAGGTCGAGAAAGCGCACCAGAAGATTGTCACCAAGGTATGCAAAGGCGTAAACGGCGAGGTCCGCGGCTAGGGCTTGCGATGGGGGGCGTAGGGCCTGATGGCGGTTGCTGCGGAGCTCTGCGCGACCGCGGTGTTCGGAATAAGGCATCGCTGACCCTGCATATATGACACGCGCATTACAAAACGGCGTGCTGCTTTTGTGGCGGCGCGCCGTTTTGCTATCATAGCCTGCGGCGTGTTACGAATCATCTAGCTCGTAACACTGATGAAATGGTTCAAGCGGCGCTGCAATCCCATGTGCCGGCAACCGGGAGGCGTATATGCACATTCCAGATAACTACCTGTCCCCGCAGACCGATGCCGTTATGGCGGTGGCGATGGTGCCCGTATGGGTTCACTGCATCAAGAAAGTGCGCGCCACGCTCGATCGCGAGCATATGGCCTTTCTGGGTATTTGCGCTGCGTTCTCCTTTTTGCTCATGATGTTCAACGTGCCGCTGCCCGGCGGCACCACTGGTCACGCCGTCGGCGGCGCGCTCATCGCGCTGCTGCTGGGCCCCGAGGCCGCGGCCATCGCGGTTTCGGTCGCGCTGGCGTTGCAGGCGCTGCTGTTTGGCGACGGCGGTATCCTGTCCTTTGGCGCCAACTGCTTTAACATGGCCTTCGTGCTGCCGTTTGCCGCTGCTATCGTGTTCCGTGCGCTCAACAGCCGTTTGCACGACAAGAGCTGGGGCACCTCGGTTTCGGCCATCGTAAGCGGCTGGGTCGGCCTGTGCCTGGCGGCCCTGTGCGCGGCGGTCGAGTTTGGTATTCAGCCCATGCTCTTTACTAACGCTTCGGGCGCGCCGCTGTACTGCCCCTTCCCGCTGTCCATTGCCATTCCGGCCATGATGATTCCGCATATGTTGGTTGCCGGCGTGGTCGAGGGCGTGGCGACTGCCGCGATCTACGGCTTTATCAAGAAGACGGCGCCGAGCGTTATCGTCGGGCCCGAGGCCGTCGATGGCCAGCTTGCTGCCGAGGGCACAACCGCCAAGAAGACCTCGCTGGTCCCCACGCTCATCCTGGTCGCCGTGCTTGTCGTGGCTACGCCGCTCGGCTTGCTTGCCACCGGTGACGCCTGGGGTGAGTGGGACGCCGAGGGCGCCGCGATCGCCGTTCAGGAGGCTGGTGACGACAGTCTGCAGGCTTCGGTCGGTCTCGACACTCCGACCTTTGCCGATGCCCTGCCCACGGGCGATTATCTGCAGGCCTATTCCGAGGAGCAGGGCCTTGGCTTTGCCGGCCAGGCCGCGATGTATATTCTTTCGGGCGTGATTGGCGTGGCGGTGCTCACCATCGCATTCCGCCTGGTCTCGCTGACGGTCAAGGAAAGCGGTGCTCATGGCAATAGCCGGGCTGCCTAGTTGGCTTGCGGCCGAGGAGCGATACGAGCCCGCGGGGGCTCGGCATCGTGTGATGCAAAAGAACGTCCTGCACCTGGCGAGCCTGCTTGAGCGGGTTCGCCTGGGTGGAGGCGCGAACAAGGGCGGGTCGATGGTCGACCGCGCCCTTTCTTGCGTTTCGGCTCCGGTGCGCCTGTTAGGGATGTTCGTTTGCGTCCTGTGCGTGTGTCTGACGCAAAGCCCGCTGTACCTGATGTTGATGGCGGCGATCGCGTTGGTGCTCGTTGCCGTGCGCCCCGTACGCGGGCTGCGCGCTACCTTTGTGCCGGCGTTGGCTGCCGCGGGGTTTGCCGTGGTTCTGGCGCTGCCTGCCCTGCTGCTGGGTGCTTCTGCCTCGGGCGCCATGCTCAAGATTGCACTCAAGACGTTCATTAACGTGTCGCTGGTGCTGGGTGTTTCGTGGACGCTCACCTGGAGCCGCATGTCGGCGGCGCTTAAGATGCTGCACCTGCCCGACGAGGTCATCTTTACTTTCGATATGGCGCTCAAGCATATCGAGGTGCTGGGACGCACAGCGCACGATCTGTGCGAATCGGTCATGCTGCGCAGCGTCGGTTCCGCGCCTGCGGGTTTTTCGCGCACCGACTCGCTGGCGGGTATCATGGGCATGACGTTTATCAAGGCGATGGAGTGCAGTCGCGCGATGGACGAGGCTATGCTTTGCCGCGGCTTTGCCGGCGTGTACCCGGCGCCTGCACGCGCCGGGTTTGGCTGGCGCGATGCGGTCTATGCGGCCGGCGTGGTTCTGCTCGCCGTGTTGTGCGCGGTGCTGTAGGCGCTGCTGGTTCCGGCTGGGGATGCAACTAGGGAAGGGCGACGTTTTGACGATCGATATGAATAGTGCGGCGGGCACGAACGGTGCGGGCGGCGCCGAGGCCACGCCGCTCATCGAGCTGCGCGACGTGGTGTTCTCCTATGCGGGCCATACGGTTGTCGATGGTGTGTCGCTGCAGGTCGATCGTGGTGAACTCGTTGCCCTGCTCGGTCCCAACGGCTGCGGTAAGACGACGATTATGCGCCTTATTAACGGCCTTGAACTCGCGGACGCAGGGGCATACCTGTTTGACGGGCACGCGATCGACGCGGCGTTTCTAAAGGATTCCGCGGCCGCTCAGCGTTTTCATCAGCGCGTAGGTTTTGTGTTTCAAAATGCCGACGCCCAGCTGTTCTGCGCTACGGTGGGCGAGGAAGTTGCTTTTGGTCCCGCGCAGATGGGGCTGCCGGCAGACGAGCTCGAGCGCCGCGTGCGCGATGCCATGGAGCTGTTCCAGGTTGCCGATCTGGTCGATGCCTCGCCCTATCAGCTCTCGGGCGGGCAAAAGAAGCGCGTGGCGCTGGCTGCCGTCGTGTCGATGAACCCCGATATCCTGGTGCTCGACGAGCCTACCAACGGACTTGACGAGGACTCGTGCGACATCGTGGTCAACTTTCTACTGGCCTATGTTGCTGCCGGTAAGACGGTCTTGATGAGCACGCACCATCAGGATTTGGTACGACGCCTGGGTGCCCGCGCCATCTATATCGATCGATATCACCATGTGGTCGAGGCGCCGGTGTCTTCGTATGGAACCGAGAGCGGCGCTGCGGAATAGTTGCTGCGTAGAGCGTGCGTAGCGGCCCGCGCGGCTTTGCCGTGATGGTATAGTTATCCAGGTTTTTATGGGGGTGGCTATGCCAAGCTGGAACATTCATATCGCTCAGACGGAGCGTTTGCTGGAGTGCACCGGCGCGCTTGCCAATAGCGTGCGCGACCGCAATGCCTTTTTGTTTGGCTGCGTGGTTCCGGATATCTTCGTGGGCTATATGGTCCCTGGTATCGCTGATCCCATTCCGTATCGCATTACGCACTTTGCCAAGCCCGAGCCTATCCCTAAGCCTCGTGAGCATGAGTTCTGGGATACCTATGTGGCACCGTTGCTTAAAAGTTCGCCCACCGGTGCGCCGGCCGCGGCGACCTCGATTATCGAGGAACGCGAGCGACTGAATCGCGTGCACTATCCCCAGCGCTACAGGGATGCCGAGCCGGTTGTCGGTCCCGGCGCCTGTGAGTTCTCGCTTGCGTCCGAAGATGTGGCGCAGTCGTTGCTCGATTTAACGCTGGGCGTCTGGTCGCATCTGGTGGCCGATACCGTATGGAATACGCGCGTGAATCAGTACCTGGAGGCGCACGGCGGCAAGCCGTGCGAGGAATTCCGCATTAAAAAGCAAGGTGACTTTGACTGGTTTGGTAAGACGCTCGGCATTGTTTCCATCCCGCGTGCGACCGATCGTCTGTATACTGCGGCGATGCGTTTTGGGCAGTATCCCATCCATAAGGAGTATGTGCTCAAGACCATCGGCGTTATGCACGAGATTGTGCGCGAAAACCCCGGTGAGCCCGATCATCCGCCATACCGCCTGCTAACTGAGGAGTTTTTCGATGCAACGTTTACCGAGGTCATCGAGCTGACCGAGGTGGGCTTTGCGACTCGCGTTGCCGCTTCTGACGTCCCCGCAGTCCCTCTGATCACTAGCTGCTAGCTGGCCGGATTGACGGCGAACAGCTCATCCCAATCGACCAATAGCTCCCGCCGCAGGGCATCTTCGGTGGTGCGTTCCTGATCGGTCTTTGGGATGTAGGGGAGCCCTGCCTTTTTATGGATGAGTTCGGCGATGTTGTTAAAGCTCTTCGTGTCTTTGATTTGCTCATAGGTTATCTGGATAACGTCATAGCCCATGCTTGTGAGGGCGGTGGTGCGCTCGGCATCGGAGAGACTTGCGGCTTCGCCATCGTGGGCGGAGCGGCCTTGGCATTCCAGGATGACGCCCATGCTGTCGGTGTTGCTCTCGATGAGGATATCGGCGTAGCAGCAGGTTTTGTCATACAGTGAGCGCGCGGCGTCGCTGAGTGGGATGCGCACGTTGTTTGCGATGTTGATACCCATGCCGCCCTCGTTGCGGGGGAGCGAGACAAGTATGGAGGTCTGTACTTCGAAGGGCGAGGCGGTCTGCCCCGTCATGTGCTCGGCCGCCCAGCGCAGTTGTTTAACGCCGCGCAGGCCTGCAGCCTGCTTGGCGAACGCGGCGATATCCGCCGCGCTGAGGAGCGGCGGGCGCTTCCACAAATTGGTGTCATTGCCCTTGGTGTCGACAACACGCTCCCAACCGCAGTTGGGTGGAATGAGCTTAAGCGAAATGGCTTCATCGAGTTGTTGTTGCGTTCGCTCGCAGGGCGTAAACACTGCAAAGGAGCCGCACATCTCGTAGCAAGCCATGAGTAACTGGTTGCGTGAGACCTGCGTGGCAAGGCTGAGCAACGTAAACTCGGGCGACGTGACATCAAATCCATGTTCAGTTTGCCTAAACGACCCGGGAGGCGGCTCTTGGGTCAGGAGGTGCGATTTAAACAGGCTTCGCGACCCGGATTGTACTCGAGTGAATACAAGCCTGTGAAGCGGTGCGTGAAGCAGGTCTTTTACAACTGCATGACTTCCGAGGCCGCAACATCTGCGATCCATATTGCCAAGGCTAATGGCGGGGTAAAGCCCTAATACCTGCGGCGGGATACGGTGATAGTAAAAAGCGGATTGACCGCATAGCGTCAGGTCCATGATATCCTCCTGGTCGAAATGTGCTTTTGGACCGTGCGATGCCAGCGTCAATTCGGAAGTATGCGGCAAAATCTGAACCCTGTGAGCAGACCTGGCTTTTGAGGCCAGTTTATCAGGCATTTTGTTGCGAAAAAACGGGGTGTGCTCGGAGGTCTCAGAATTTGCCGCATACTTCCGAAAACGCGGTCGATCTGGCTCTTGCTAAAACGATTTAGCAGCGTCGGGTAAGGTGTGGTTTCGCCATCGGGCGAACACTTTTAGCGCTTGGGACTTTATTTTTGGGCCTCGAAAGGTGGATTTCGCGCTTTTGGTAAAGAAATGGGTGCGTGTTTTGCCGTGTGCCGGCATTGACACAGAAAAAGGGCCCGGAAGGCAATGCCTTCCGGGCCCTTTGCAATGCAAATCTGCTTGCAAGTACGATTTAGCGGACCTGAGCGACGTAAGCGACGTTGGTCGAGGAGACCTTGTCCTCGAGCTGGACGCTCATGCGGGGATCGCCGGCGGTAGCGACGGTCAAATCGCCAGCCTCGACGTAGCCGAGCTCCTTAGCGGTCTCGATCGCCTTGACGATCGTGCCGTTGACGGTGCCCTGGGTAATCTCGGCCTGGTGCGGGATAACGCCCCAGTACATGATCATCTGCTGGACGGCCCACTCGTGGCGGGAGAACGCGCAGATCGGCATGTTGGGACGGAAGTGCGAGATCAGGCGTGCGGTACGACCGGTTGTCGTCGGCACGGTGATGCACTTGGCGCCAACGGTGGTGGCCATGTTCACAGCGGACATACCCACAACGTTGTTGACGACGCGGGTGCCGTGAGCGTCGGCCGGAACCTCGAGCGGAGCGTGGGCCGGGAGGTACTTCTCGGTCTCGAGAGCAATGCTGGCCTGCATCTTAACGGCCTCGACCGGGTACTTACCGGCAGCGGACTCGCCAGAGAGCATAACGGCGTCGGTGCCGTCGTAGATGGCGTTAGCAACGTCGGCAACCTCGGCGCGCGTCGGGCGCGGGTTCTGCTGCATGGAGTCGAGCATCTGCGTAGCGGTGATAACGGGCTTGTAGGCCGCGTTGCACTTGGCGATGATCTCCTTCTGGATGTGCGGAACAAGCTCGGGCTTGATCTCGATGCCCAGGTCGCCACGGGCGACCATGATGCCGTCGGAAGCCTCGAGGATCTCGTCGAAGTTCTCGACGCCCAGGGCACACTCGATCTTCGGGAAGATCGTCACGTGCTCGCCACCGTTCTCGCGGCAAAGCTTGCGGATGCCGCGGACGGACTCGCCGTCACGGATGAAGGAAGCGGCGATGTAGTCGATGTTCTCGGTCAGGCCAAAGAGGATGTCCTGACGATCGCGCTCGGTGATGGCGGGCAGCGAGATGTTGACGTTGGGCATGTTGACGCCCTTGCGCTCGCCGATCAGGCCGTCGTTCTTAACGACGCAGGTCATGTCCTGGCCGCTGACGGACTCGACCTCGAGGGCAACCAGGCCGTCATCGATCAGGATAAGGGAGCCCTTCTCGACCTCGGAGGGCAGAGCCAGGTAGTCGAGGGAGATGTGCTCAGAGGTGCCGTGGAAATCCTCGGACGTGGGCTGAGCGGTGACGACGATCTTGTCGCCGGTCTTGACGGCAACCTTCTTACCATCGACCAGAAGGCCGGTGCGGACCTCGGGGCCCTTGGTGTCGAGCAGGATGCCGACGGGCAGACCGAGCTCCTTGGAAATACGACGGACGCGCTCGATGCGACCGTGGTGCTCGTCGTAGGATCCGTGCGAGAAGTTAAAACGGGCGACGTTCATGCCCGCCTTGATCATCTCGCGGATGGTCTCGTCGCTATCGCAGGCGGGACCCATGGTGCATACAATCTTGGTGCGCTTGTACATTCAGACCTCCATCTGACATCGTCTTGCGCTGATAGATAAACCATAAGAAATAAAACTGAGATGATTATAACGAAATGCCGACCGAATACCCCAAAAAATCGACCGTATGCCGAAATGGAAGTTCATTTTTTGCGGGAAAAACGGTATATGAAAAATCTTTACCAACCACTCCAACCGCTGCTATCTGGGAGATATGTCAGTTTGGCGATGTGCCGAAGAAAAAACGTTTTACCAATGTTGAGCATCACACGGTCTGCACCGTTGCGTGCGGACCATATTTCCAAACCGATTGTTTTGGCTAGACGCGTCGCTTTGGGGTACCATAGCTCCACTATCAACTGCCGCTCAGCACGGCAGCCTTGATGAGCCCTTGCCCTTCTCCTGGGAATTATGATCGGGCATCAATCTGCTGAGTGGCCCGAATCCCAGGAGGGGACTCTATATGCAAAAGGAATACCTGTCCGCCGCGGCGGAGGTGCTCAGCGACCAAGGTGTCGATGAGAACCTCGGCCTGAGCAACGACGAGGCGTCTTCGCGCCTCGCCAAGACAGGCCCTAACAAGCTCGAGGAAGCCGAGAAGACGCCGCTGTGGAAGCGTTTCTTTGAGCAGATGGCCGACCCCATGGTCATCATGCTGATCGTTGCCGCCGTCATCAGTGCGCTCACGGGCATGGTCAAGGGCGAGCCCGACTTTGCCGATGTTGCCATCATCATGTTCGTCGTTATCGTCAACTCGGTGCTGGGCGTGGTCCAGGAAGCCAAGAGCGAGGAGGCCCTCGAGGCCCTGCAGGAGATGAGTGCGGCGCAGTCCAAGGTGCTGCGCGACGGCAAGCTCGTGCACCTGCCGAGCGCCGAGCTCGTGCCCGGCGACGTGATCATGCTCGAGGCGGGCGACTCCGTCCCGGCCGACTGCCGTGTGCTCGAGAGCGCCACGATGAAGATCGAAGAGGCCGCGCTCACCGGCGAGTCCGTGCCCGTCGAGAAGCATGCCAACGTGATCGAGCTCGCCGCCGGCACCGATGACGTGCCGCTCGGCGACCGCAAGAACATGTGCTACATGGGTTCCACCGTGGTATACGGCCGTGGTCGCGCCGTCGTGGTCGGCACCGGCATGAACACCGAGATGGGCAAGATCGCCGGCGCCCTGGCCGAGGCCAAGGAAGAGCTCACGCCGCTGCAGGTGAAGCTCGCCGAGCTCAGCCGCATCCTCACCATCATGGTGATCGTCATCTGCGTCGTCATCTTTGGCGTTGACATCCTCCGCCACGGCGTGGGCAACGTCCTTACCGATCCGACTGCCCTGCTCGACACCTTTATGGTTGCCGTCTCGCTCGCCGTCGCCGCCATCCCCGAGGGCCTTGTTGCCGTCGTGACCATCGTCCTTTCGCTTGGCGTGACCAAGATGGCCAAGCGCCAGGCGATTATCCGCAAGCTCTCTGCTGTCGAGACCCTTGGCTGCACACAGACCATCTGCTCCGACAAGACCGGTACCCTTACCCAGAACAAGATGACCGTCGTCAAGCACGAGCTCGCTGCGCCCAAGGAGAAGTTCCTGGCCGGCATGGCGCTGTGC
This sequence comes from uncultured bacterium, assembly GCA_905215445.1. GTDB lineage: Bacteria > Actinomycetota > Coriobacteriia > Coriobacteriales > Coriobacteriaceae > Collinsella. The sequence continues at coordinate 83,466 of CAJMPZ010000002.1, forward strand.
TCCGATGCTCAGTGGGACGAGGAGCTGGGCGAGGCCGTGGGCGAGCCGACCGAGTGCGCGCTCGTCAACGACGCCGGCAAGGCTGGCCTCACCGGCCTGACTGCCGAGCATCCGCGCGTGGGCGAGGCCCCGTTCGACTCGGGCCGCAAGATGATGTCCGTGATCGTCGAGACCTTGGATGGCGAGTACGAGCAGTACACCAAGGGCGCGCCCGACGTGGTGATCGGCCTGTGCACCCATATCTACGAGGGCGAAAAGGTCGTCCCGCTGACCGAGGAGCGTCGCGCCGAGCTCGTGGCCGCCAACAAGGCCATGGCCGACGAGGCTCTGCGCGTGCTGGCGCTGGCAAGCCGCACCTACACCGAGGTCCCGAGCGACTGCAGCCCCGCTGCGCTCGAGCACGACCTGGTCTTCTGCGGCCTGTCCGGCATGATCGACCCGGTCCGCCCCGAGGTCGCCGAAGCCATCCGCGAGGCCCACGACGCTGGCATTCGCACCGTCATGATCACGGGCGACCACATCGACACCGCCGTGGCCATCGCCAAGCAGCTGGGCATCGTCACCGATCGCAGCCATGCCATCACCGGTGCCGACCTCGATCGCATGAGCGACGAGGAACTCGACGCGCACATCGAGGACTACGGCGTGTACGCCCGCGTCCAGCCCGAGCACAAGACACGCATCGTCGAGGCTTGGAAGTCGCGCGACCAGATCGTGGCCATGACGGGCGACGGCGTCAACGACGCCCCGTCCATCAAGCGCGCCGACATCGGCGTTGGCATGGGCATCACCGGTACCGATGTCACCAAGAACGTCGCCGACATGGTGCTTGCCGACGACAATTTCGCCACCATCATCGGTGCCTGCGAAGAGGGCCGTCGCATCTACGACAACATCCGCAAGGTCATCCAGTTCCTGCTTTCGGCCAACCTTGCCGAGGTCTTCTCGGTGTTTATCGCCACGCTCATCGGCTTTACCATCTTCCAGCCGGTGCAGCTGCTGTGGGTGAACCTGGTTACCGACTGCTTCCCTGCGCTCGCGCTGGGCATGGAGGACGCCGAGGGCGACATCATGAAGCGCAAGCCGCGCAACGCCAAGGATGGTGTCTTTGCCGGACATATGGGTCTGGACTGCGTGGTCCAGGGCCTAATCATCACCGTGCTGGTGCTGGCGAGCTTCTTTGTGGGCGTGTACTTTGACATGGGCTACATCCACATCGCCGATATGATCGCCGGCAATGCCGACGAGGAAGGCGTGATGATGGCGTTCATCACGCTCAACATGGTCGAGATTTTCCACTGCTTCAATATGCGCAGCCGTCGTGCGTCGCTGTTCACCATGAAGAAGCAGAACAAGTGGCTGTGGGCTTCCGCCGCTCTGGCACTGGTGCTGACGGTGATCGTGACCGTGCAGCCGACGCTTGCCGAGATGTTCTTTGGCCCTGTGACGCTTGAGCTCAAGGGCGTTCTTGCCGCGCTGGGCCTGGCCTTCCTGATCATCCCGTTGATGGAGATCTACAAGGCGATCATGCGCGCGGTGGAGAAAGAGTAACGTACCTGTCCGGGCCCGCCCGCCTGCGGGGTTTCTTCTTCGCTGGTCCTCGCGCTTCGCGCTGCGGGATCACTCAGAAGAAACCCCTCCCGGCGGGCGGGCCTTCGGATAACCTCTCGGGACCGTAAGCTGAGGGAAAGTGTGTGAGTCGGTCGAGCATTTGCTCGACCGACTCTTTTTTGTGGGAAAATACCTGCTCAGTTGTGATTTATGGTGCTGGGAGGCGCTTGTGGGCAAGGCTAAGGCTAAAGCGAAGAAAAAGACGACGGGGGCGCGGGCTAAGCGTGACCGTCGTCGGAAGCTTGCGACCGAAGCCCCCGCGTCTGCCGAGGAGTTGTTGACGAGCGTACCGGGGCTCGATGCGTTGCAGGATGTTCCGGCGTTTGACGATCTGCCGGTTGATGCCGCCCAACGGGCAGCCTTCGATGATTTTTGCGCGCAAGCCGAGGAACCCGAGCAGATGCAGTTGGGCGCCGTGGTGCGCCTGGACCGCGGGTTTCCGCTGGTGGCGACTGCCGATGACACGTTTCGTGCCGAGCATGCCGTGGGGTTTGCCAAGTCGCGCGGCGAGGACGAGGTCCTGCTGCCTGCCGTGGGCGACCGTGTGGCGGTGCGCCGCGCTCCCGGGCACGATATGGGCGTGATTGAGTGCGTGCTGCCGCGCCGTACGAGCTTTGAGCGTTGGCGTGGCCGTGCCCGCGGTGAGCGCCAAGTGCTCTGCTCCAACGTTGACAGCGTGCTGATCGTGCAGGCGCTCGGCGCCGGCGAGGTGCTGCTCGATCGCGTGGCGCGCTCACTGGTGTTGGCGCTCGATTGCGATGCCGAGCCGGTGGTGGTGCTCACCAAGGCCGACCGCTGCGATGCCGAGGAGCTCGAGCGCGATCTGGACCGCGTGCGCCGCCTGGTGGGTCCGGACGTGCGCGTGATCGTGACGTCCTCTGCCGAGGGCCGCGGCCTGGACGAGGTCCGTGCCTGCGTGCCTGCCGGGAGCTGCGCCATGATTCTGGGCGAGTCGGGTGCCGGCAAGTCGACGCTGCTCAATGCGCTGCTGGGCCACGATACGTTGGCGACCGGCGGTGTGCGCGAACGCGACGACCAGGGCCGTCACACTACCGTCGCGCGCGTGATGGTGACGCTGCCGGGCGACGCCGGCGTGATCGCCGATGCCCCGGGCCTGCGCAGCCTACCGCTCGTGGGTCACGAGCGGGGTCTGGCGCGCGCCTTTCCCGAGATTGTCGAGGCATCGCGTGCGTGCCGGTTTGGCGATTGCACGCATGTCCATGAGCCGGGTTGCGCCGTTCGCGAGGCCGAGGACGCCGGGCAGATCGACAGCCTGCGTCTGGAAACGTTCCAAAACCTGGCGTCATCCATGCGCGTGAGCGCTCAAATGCTCGATCCCGATGTCCATCTGTAATTGATTTTTCCTATGACAGCCGTCTCCCAACTGTTCGGGAGGCGGCTTTTTTGCTGCGGAAAAGCCTCGAAACATGCAGTTTGCTGACGTGCTGACCAAAACCTTGCCACGAGCTTGACGGGCTGGTCAGCTTTTGGTCAGCGATTGGTTTGACATCGAAAACCAAGATTGCGATTGCGCCGCTTTGCACTCTGGCCGCCCAGACAATGGTGGTACGGGCATTCGCCCGGCACTGCCATGAGAGGAGCGGCCGTGAACAAGAGCAAGCGCATCGCCATCAGTTTGGTCGCGGGCGTGCTCGCTGCTCTGCTCTGCATGGTTTACGGCTCGTCGATCCGCTCGCAAGCCGAACAGGTCCAGGCTGAGACCTTGGCCAAGTACGGTGGCGATCGCGTCGAGGTATGCGTCGCGGCGCGCGATATCGATGTGGGTGAGACCCTCGATGAGACCAATGTCATAACCCAGGAGTGGCTGACGAGTCTGCTGCCGCGTGACGCGGCGACCGAGCTACGCCAGGTGCGCGGCGACGTGACGACTTCGCGTATTCCCAAAAACGCCGTGATCTGCAATGTCTACACCAAGGCCGAGAGCCACATGCTCGAGGTGCCTAAGGGCAAGGTCGCCGTTTCGGTGGCGGTCGATGCCGAGCACTCGGTCGGCGGTGCTGCGGGCGTGGGCAGCTACGTGGACGTGTACGTGCAAAAAGACGGCGTAACCGATCGGCTGTGCGGCGCGTACGTGATCGATACCAGTGAGGATTCCGGTTTCACGCGCGAGGGCAAGATCGAATGGGTGACGCTGGCGGCTGACCCCGAAGACGTCAAGGAACTGCTGGGAGCCTCGGGCAAGGGAACGGTCAGCTTGACGATTCCCGCCACGGCGCGCGGCAAAAAGAGCGGAGGCGACGAGTGATGAAGGCGATCTGGCTTGCGTGCTGCGCGTGCGGCGATTACGGGCTGTTGCAGCGGGAAGTCGAGGGCCGTGATGTGGGTGCACAGGTGCTTCGCGTGGGTGACCTGGACGGGCTGGTTTCCATGGCGCGGGCGTTTCCGTCGCGCCGCGGGGCTGCCATCATCGCGGCGTCTCTGTTTGATACCGAAGATGTGCGCAAGACTGTTGCGCGCCTGACGGCCGAAGGCCGCGTGAGTCGCGTGGTCGTGTTGATAGAAGCGCTCGATCCGTCGGATATCGAGGGGCTGTTTCGCGCGGGGGCGACCGAGGTCATCGCTGCGCACAGTGTATGCGGCAACGGGCGCGCGGGCGAGGGAGCGGTTGATTCCGATCGGCACATGACGATTGAGCCCGATGCTTTTGTTGATAGGGAACCCGGGGCGCCTCGCGCTACAAGAGGCCCGCGTGTTGATGATTATGGAAAAGCGGAAGCCGAGCATGGTCGGCGCCCCCGGAACCCCCTTGTAGACGATGACGCTGGAGGGCCGGCGCAGCATGCTGGCGACTCCCCGGCTGTAGATATGGGATACGTGCACGGCGTGAATCTGGCGGATGAACTCGACGAAGTTGAGGGCTTTGCCGGGTGCGGCGAGTTGTCGCTAATGCAGCATGAGCAGATTGCGCAGAACGAGCCTGCCTCGCAGACCGAACAAGCTGCTATGCCGGCTTGGACGCAGCGTGTGGTTGCGGCGGGGGAGACGGGGGCGCTGCCACCGACGCCCGCCCCGCCGCCTCCGATGCCGCCGGCAGACGCTGCCGCTCCGCCGCATCGAGCTCCGGTCATCTGCGCTATTTCGGGTTCGGGCGGTTGTGGCAAGTCGACGATCGTTGCCACCATGGCACACACATCGTCGCTGTTGGGCTTGCGTGCCGCCGTGCTCGACCTGGACCTGATGTTTGGAAACCTTTACGACTTGTTAGGCGTCGATGCTCCGCGCGATATGGCGGCACTTATCGAGCCGTCGGCGGCGGGCACGCTCACCGAGCCGGATATCGTAGCCACATCGATGCGCGTGGCGCCGGGCGTTACGCTCTGGGGTCCCGTCGCGGCGCCCGAGCAAGCCGAGCTCATGGCGCGTCCGGTGGAGCTACTGCTTGATGTTCTGCGTCGCGAATCCGACGTGGTCTTTATCGATACCTCGGTCTTTTGGGGCGACGCCGTGGCGGCTGCGGTGGCGGCGAGCGACCGTTGCCTGGTCGTTGGCGATGCGGCGGTGTCGTCCGCGACATCGGCGTCGCGCGTCATCGAACTGGCAAGTCGAGTAGGTGTGCCGCGCACGCGCATGAGCGCCGTGTTCAACCGGTTCGGTGCGCGCGGGGCAGACGAGGACGTCGCCATGCGCTTTGAGATTGCCTGTGCGTTGAGCTCCAAGATTCGTATCGCCGATGGCGGGCAGGATCTCGCCGCGCTCATGGCGTTTGGGCGCGCTGACGAGGCGGTGGGGCAGACCAGTGCTTTTGCGACTAGCATGCGCGAGGCCACGCGCGAGATGCTCGTGGAACTGGGGTGCGCCGTCGGCCCTTGGAGCGATATGGTCGCCGACCGTGCAACGCGTACCGAACGCCCGCGTATCCGCCTTCCCTGGTTGCGCGAGGGTGATCAGCGATGAGCCTGCAAACGAGGATTAAGGCTGCCGGCGCTGCAGCGGCGGCAGCGCCTGTAGATGCGGGGCGTCGCCGCGCGGTGAAACGACGCACCAAGCGCGCCGTGATGGACCGCATGGGTTACGACGAAGTGGCGCGTATCAGCGCCTATATCGACCCGGCACTTGCCCGCTCGGAATTGCGTCCTGCGGTGGAGGCGGCGCTCAATGTTGAGGAGCCGACCGATCTCGCGACGCCCGAGCGCGAAACCATCATCGACGAGATTTTGGATGACGTGGTGGGCTTGGGGCCGTTGCAGCCGCTCATCGAGGACGACACCGTTACCGAGATCATGATCAACGGCTGTCGCTCGGCTTTCTTTGAACGCGGCGGCGTCTTGTACCCCATCGAGCATGCGTTTGAGGATGATGAGCAGATCCGTGTGCTTATCGACCGCATTATCTCGCCGCTCGGCCGTCGTATCGACGAGCGTAGCCCCATCGTCAACGCCCGCCTCAAGACGGGTTATCGCGTCAACGCGGTGATTCCACCCGTGGCGATCGACGGGCCAATCCTCACCATCCGAAAGTTCTCGGACCGTATCTGCTCGTTGGACGAGCTCGTGGGGTTGGGATCGCTGCCGCTTTGGTATGCGCAGCTGCTGTCGTGTGCGGTGTCGCTGCGACAGGACCTGGCGGTTGCGGGAGGCACGGGATCTGGTAAGACCACCCTGCTCAACGCGTTGTCATGTGAGATTTCCACCGGCGAGCGCATCGTGACGATCGAGGACTCTGCCGAGCTCAAGTTTGCGCATCATCCGCACGTGGTGCGCCTAGAGGCGCGCGAGGCTTCAATTGAGGGCGAGGGCGCGGTGACGATCCGCGACCTGGTAACTAATGCCCTACGCATGCGCCCCGACCGCATCGTGGTGGGCGAGGTGCGCGGTGCCGAGTGCTGCGACATGTTGCAGGCCATGAACACGGGCCACGACGGGTCGCTCACCACACTTCATGCGGGTTCAGAACAGGAGACCGTGGTGCGTCTGACGTTGCTTGCGCGTTATGGCATCGATCTGCCGAGCGAGCTCATCGAGGAGCAGATTGCCATGGCGCTCGACGGCATCGTGATGTCCGAGCGCCACGCCGATGGCAGGCGTTTCGTCTCCTCGTATTCGGGGGTGCGACGCGCCGCATCGGGTGGCGTAGAGCTCGAGCGCTATGTGACGTTCGATGCCGCCGAGCGCACCTGGACGCTTGACCGCGAGCCGCCGTTTATCGCAGAAGGCCTGCGGTCGGGGACGCTCACACAAGAGGAGGTGGACGAATGGAGATCACTGTGCCCCTCGTCGTAGGGGGCTTGGCAGGGCTTTCTGTCGCGACGGCGTGCGGGGCGGAACCTCGTGTGCCGCAGGTACCGCCGGCGGAGCTGGCACGTCAGGCGCTCGAGACGGTGGCAGAGAAGCTGCCGCGTGAGCTGGTGGAAAACGATCTGCTGAAAAAGATCGCCCGTTCGTGGGCATCGCTGGCTCCGGCGCATCGCCTTGGCCTCGTGATCGAAGATGCTTCGGGACGTTTGGCGTTTCTGCTGCTGTCGAGCGGTGTCTGCTGCGTTTTACTAACGATGGTGTCGTTATCGCCCCTCGGATTTGCCTTGGGACTTGTTGCTCCGTTTACCGTTGGTGCCGCTCGGGATGGCTTTGAGAGCCGGCGCGAGCAACACGATGCAGAAGAGGCAATGCCCGAGGCGTTTACAGCACTTTCCATGTCGCTTGCCTCGGGACATTCGCTGGCCCAGGGCATGCGCTTTGTGGGCGCTCATGCGCAAGAGCCAGTGCATACCGAGTTTTTGCGGGTGGCGGCGGCGATCGATTGCGGCATCTCGGCGACCGACGCGCTCGATGACTTGCTCGTGCGTATCGACGCCCCCGGTCTTTCGCTTGTGACCTTGGCGCTTAAGGTGTCTCAGCGCACCGGCGCTCCGCTTGCCGACTTACTGTCCGAGGCGTCGAGCATGGTGGGGGAGCGCATTGAGCTCAAGCGCCGCCTGGATGTTAAGACGTCGCAGGCTCGCATGTCTGCGCATATGGTCGCGGCGATGCCGGCGGGCATGTGCGCGGTGTTGGCGCTGCTTTCGGCAGATTTTCGTCGCGGTCTTGCGACGCCCGCCGGCGCGGGCGCTGTGGTGCTGGGTCTTGCCCTCAACGCCGTTGCCCTGGTGGTTATCCGGCGCATTATGCGGGTGGAGCTATGAGCGCCCCGGTTGCAGTTGCGGCTTGCCTGTGCGCCCTGAGTGTATTTGTCGCGACGGGTTTGGATCGGGCGGATGCACGCAAGATCGCAGGGGCCTGCAAGCGCGAGGCGGTGCTGGTCGCTGCCGCAGGTCGCTCGGTGGTCGATGCTCTGACCGCGCGAGTGAAGGGCGCGGTTGGAGCGGGCGGCCCGGCGCGAGTGTCGCTCGGCGAAGTTTCCGAGATGATCGATGTTGTGCGCTTGGGTCTTTCGGCCGGTCTTTCGTTTGATGCGGCGCTTGAGATTTTCTGCGCCAACCGCCGGTCAGTGCTGGCTCTTCGCCTTGAGCGCGCCTGCATGGTGTGGCAGGTGGGCGTGGGCACGCGTGAGGACGAGCTGTTGGCCGCCGCGCGCGACCTGGACGTGCGAGCGCTCGAGACCTTTGCCATCACGGTGGGGCAGGCGCTCGCCCTGGGTGCCCCACTTGCCGAGACGCTGGCCGCTCAAAGTCGCGAGATCCGTGCGGCTCATCGCGCCGCGGTCGAGCGCGAGATCGAGCGTGCGCCCGTCAAGCTGCTGATTCCCACCGGCACGCTCATCTTGCCGGCGTTGCTTCTGTCCATATTGGGCCCGCTGCTGGGAGCAGGCGGGATGATGTAGGGAGGAATACATGAACACGATGGTCGAAGTTGCTGACAAGGCTTGGAGCTGGGCTTTTTGCCGGGCGATTCACACTCGCCAGCATGCCAAGGAGCTGTTGCAGGAGGAGAGCGCGCAGGGTACCACCGAGTACGCCATTTTGGTGGGCGTACTTGTGGTGATCGCGATTATTGCCATCGTTGCATTTAAAGGCAAGGTTAAAGAGCTATGGGATGCGATCAGCGAGGGCATCAACAGCCTGTAGAGGGCGAGCGCCCCGTCGGGGTGCTGCTGGTGTTTGCTTGCCTGACCGTGGCGATAGCGGCGGTGCTTTGGGGGCTTAACGCCGCGCGGCAGCAGCGTCCTGGGACCGCCTTCGATTCGGGCTCAGATTCGGCGGTGGCGTCTCAAGAAGATGAGATGCGAGATGCGGACGATTCGGATGTCGCTGTCACGGCGCAAACCTTTCTGCGGACGCTCGACAAGCGGTCTGACACTGTGACGGATTCGCCTGAGGGCAACGCGATTGCGGTCCGGCTTGCATGGTCCGAGGACCGACCGATGACCGGAGCGGCGGCGGATATGCTGCGTGCCTATCGCGAGGTACCCACGGCACAACTTGCTCTGAGCGGCTATCTCGACATCAAGGGCAACGTGTGGGGCGCTATCGTGCGTGACGGACGCGGCTGGGTCGATATGGTGACGGTTGCTGCGGATACTGGCGATGCTTCGTGTCGTCTGCGCGCCGTGCGCCTGGTCCCGCAAACAATAAGCTCAAAGGAGGGGTCGTGAAATGCATGGCGTTCTGCGTGAGGAGGTTGCCCAAGCGACTGTGGAATACGCCATCGTCACGGTGGCGCTGTTATCGATCGTGCTGGCGATTGCGGGACTTTGGCGTGCCGGCACCGATGGGCGCTTGGCGGCGCTGGTTGAGCGGGCGGCATCCCATGGCGTTGCCTCGATGTTGGTTATCGACGCCGCTGCGGGCGCTAAGGACATCGCGTTGTATTGATATCGCGTGCGAGGACCGGGCGCAGTCTACGGTCGAGGCCGCTTTTTTGCTGCCGACGTTTCTGACGCTCATCCTTCTCGCACTGCAACCGGTGTGCCTGCTCTATACGCGCGCGGTCATGGAGTCTGCCGCCGCCGAGACCGCGCGGCTCATGACCACGACGACGGCGGAGGACGACGATCTTGAGGAGTTCACTCGCCGCCGGCTTGCCGCAGTGCCCAACGTTTCGATTTTTCATGCCGGCGGGCCGCTGTCGTGGGATATCGAGCTTGGCCGGGCCGGTGCGGGTGGCGTCTCGTCCGTGTCCGTTTCCGGCGAGGTCAAGCCGTTGCCCGTGATCGGTGCGTTTGCGCAGGCTATGGGTGGTACCGCCGAGGGCGGCTACGTTGAGCTCAAGGTCGATGTCTCGTATCAATCGCGTCCCGAATGGCTGGAGGGAGATTATGATTCGTGGATTGCTACATGGGATTAAGCGCTGCCTGTTGCGGGTGACGCAAGGGTTTGCGGCCCGCCGTCGACCAGGCGCTCTCCGCAAACGAGGCGGCTTTATGGGTCGAGCCGGTGTCGATCTGTTTATCGAAGACGGTGCCTATACCACGCTTTCTTCTGCCGTGGTCATCCTAGTGGTGCTCACATTGTTGTTTTCGTCGACCGCGGCGATATGGAGCATGTCGCGTGCCGGGGACACCCAGGTGGCGGCTGATAGCGGCGCGCTGGCGGGTGCCAACGTGGTGTCGTCCTATCACACGGCTGCCACGGTGGTTGATGCGAGTATCTTGAGTCTGGGGCTGGCGGGGTTTGCCACGATCGGGACGGGCCTGGTCGCCATCCTCATCCCGGGTGCCGAGCCGGTTGCCGGCAATATGGTCGACACCGGGATCGAGATCATTAAAACGCGCAACAAGTTTGCCAAAAGCGCATCGGAAGGCTTACAGAAAATCGAGACGGCCCTGCCGTATCTGATCGCCGCGCGTGCCACGCAGGCGGTGTCGGCGCAGGATACCGATAGTGTGACCTATACCGGTACGGCGCTTGCCGTGCCCAGGACATCCGAGTCGGACTTCGCTGCGCTCAAAGGGTCCGAGATCTCGACCGATACCATTAAAGACACATCAGATGATTTAGAGCGTGCGGCCGAGGAGCTGCGGAAGGCTTCTGAGGACACGGCGAAGGCTAAAGAGCGTGCTTGGCTGGCGGATTGTGGTGGGTCTGACAAGGGCTCGGTCGGCAGCTGTTCTTGCATGTGGGAGCGCGCGAAAAGCCTAACGGATCTTTCCGGTGTTCAAAATCCGCATTACTCATCGAGCGTTACGTGGGAGCCTCAAGTTGCCCTTGATCGCGCGAAGGACTACTACCATTGGCGTCTGACAAATGAGAAGCCCCAGGGCTCGAGTGTCGAGATGAAGGCAGAGTCTGCGGCGCGTAAGGCGTTTTATACCTATGCGAACGCGGAGGTCGATCGGGCATATATAACCGAGAACGGAGACAGGGTTTCCTCCTATATTCCGCTGCTGCCGCGCAACTCTGATGAGGTTCGGGCGACGGAACTCTATACCGATGCGGTGTGGCCGACGAGCGTGAACGATGACAAGGCGTATCTGCATTACGGGACGACCTGCCCTAACTATAAGAAAGGGACGCCGAGCGGATTTGCTTCGGTTGCCGATTACGATGGACAGGATAAATGCAGCAAATGCCATTTTGGCGTTTTGTCGCTTGGTGCTGTTGCGGCGCCTTCAACCTCTATCGAAAACGGCTTCGAGTATCACTTTGACAAGTTTAAAGACGCCCTGGAGGACTACGTCGACTGTCGCAACAAGGAGCTCGAGCTCGAGCGTCAGACCGAGGACGAAGCCGACCGTGCGGGCAATGCGTTCGATACCGCCATCAAAGAACTTTCCGGTGAGCGCCCGCGTATCGCTCCGCCCGGTCGCAACGGCGTGGTTGCCTTTGCGGTTTCGGGTGCCATCTCGAGCTCCGATGAACTCAACTCTTCGTTTAACACGGCAGTCAGACTTGGCGATCGCGGTGCCATCTCTGCCGCGGTGCTGGCGCCCGATGGGGCGACGGCGCAAAACAACGTGCTTTCGCGATTTTTCTCGACATTGAAGGAACGCTCGGGCGGCGTTGCCGGCGTGCTCGACGGCGTCATGGATGTCTGGGGGCGGCTGCTTGTGGGATACGGAGACATCCAAGGTTCGGCCGACGAACTTATGGACGAGATGATTAAAGGCCTAGGAGGGGGCAGCGGCGCGTTGGGCTCCATTGCATCGTGGCTCGGCGATACCGTTTCGGCGTCCGTGGCGGCGCTGGGTTTGGAACCGTGCGACTTGCGCCTGCGAAAGCCGGTGCTGACTGATTCCGCCAACGTCATTAAGAGCCCGGGGTCTGACATTGCTGGTCTCTCTCAAGCGCAAGACAAACTGCGAAGTATTCCGTTGGGCGTGACCGATCCCAAGGCGCTTTGCGAGGCGTTGGAATATCAAGTCGAACGCACCATCAGCGGTACGGTGTTCACGCTTGCGGAGATTCCTCTGCCCGGCGGCGGCTCCATCCCGCTCACCGTCGATGTCGCCACGCTGGTTGGCGCTCTGGGCGGTGGGTCGTAATGAGTATCCGCATGCGTCTGCGCGAGGAGCGCGCCCAAGCGACGGTGGAGATAGCAGTGGTTACGCCCGTTTTGCTGGTGCTGGCACTCATCGTATACAACGTCATGATCTTTGCCAGCGCTGTCGCGCGCTTCGACCGCGTGGTGCCCGACATCGTGTTGGCGCACGCCGTGGCGCCGAGCGGGGAGGGCGACGAAAGCTCTGTCGATGCCTCGGCGACGGTCCGGACTCAAATTCTGAATGCCATGGAAGGCTATGACTTGCAGATCGAAGTGTCGAGCGAGCAAGGCGCGGAGGCATCGGATGGTGGCCTGCTCTCCCTATCCGGTACGTTTAGGACCTACACCTGCACCATGCACTATGAGCCGTGGCCGACTTCTCTCAGCATCGCTGGCGTTCCGCTGGGGGCGCCGACAACGTTGTCGCACGAGCGCGCGGTGACGGTCGATCCATGGCGTCCGGGGGTGGTCATGTGACCGCGGTCTCGTCCTACATCGCCTACGCGCGGGCACTCAATAGGCTGGGCTGGACGCCGGCCGAGTTTGCGGTGGCGGAGTCGTTTGCCGTGCGCCTGCGCGGCATGCTGGGACGGTGTCCGGTTGCCGCCAACGGTCTGCCGCTCGTCATGGCATTTCCACGCTGCTCTTCGGTCCATACGTGTTTTATGGCCTATCCCATCGATATCGCCTTTATCGATGCACGTGGCTATGTCCTCGTATGCTACGAAAACGTACGTCCCTGGCGTATGTGCTCCTGCCCCGGCGCCTGGGCCGTACTAGAGCGTCCTTCAATCATTGTTTCGACCCCTGCTCTCCAACGCGTGCCGGCTTAAGAATTGGCGACAGCGGACTTTCGTCATACGAAATTGGGTAAGATGGAGGAGAAGATGCATGGATGTTGAGATCCATCCCAACGCTAAAAAGCACCTGACGGAAAAGCAGGTGCTTAGCGCTTGGCTTGCGGTTACTGAGTGCATTCGTCGCGAGCCGAAGGACGAGCCGCCGAGATGGCTTGCGATTGGATGGCTCCCAGACGGACGAAGCGTGGAGCTTGTCGCGGTCGAGCTTGTCCGTGGGGGCTTATCATTCATGCCTTGTCTCCAGTCCAGAAGAAATTTTGGCAGGAGATTGAACGGGCTCGGCAAAGGGGTCGATGATGGGCAAGACGTATACGGCCGCTAATGGTCAGGTTGTAACGGATGAAATGATTGACGCGTGGTGCGAGTCGTACGAGCGCGGAGAGTTTCCGGATGGCGAACACACCGTTGGTGGGATCGTGCATGGACGGCCCCCACTCTCAGGTGAGGGGACGGCAACGCTGTCGGTCAAGATTCCTCTGGGAATGAAGGAGGCCATTCGTCGACGGGCGGCTGCCGAGGGGATGACGCCAAGTGAGTTTGCCCGTGCGGCTCTGAGCGAAAAACTTCTTGCTGCCGGCTGATGCCTCTGACGTGCCGATTTAAAGAACCGAGGCTGTGCTCAAAAACTTTTTTGAAATTCTCGGTTGACCGGAACGCGTCCTTGGTTATACTAATCAAGCCTTGAAACAAGGCACACCTCAAATGGCTGGGTAGCTCAGTTGGTAGAGCAGAGGACTGAAAATCCTCGTGTCAGGGGTTCGATTCCCTTCCCCGCCACCTTGAATTGACTAGGACCTCTGCAAAGGGGTCCTTTTCTTTTATGTAGGGTTCTGCGGAAACTGCGTCCCAGAATAAGGGCTCAGAACGGGACACACTTTCCGGTGCCTGCCTCCGGCGCGCGTACACACCTCGTCGCACCATTCCGAGTCCGTCTGCTCCCAGACATTCCTCCCACTTTCGCGTCACTTTGCAGACCGTTCGGTCGCCTGTCCGCACACGCGGGTATACTCAAAACGATACTTATCCTACGCAATACGATGCGGGTTCGACCTGCATGATCCGAAGGGGGCAGTGATGGAGAGGATACTCGGCGTTAATCTCTCTGGCTGGTTTATTCCCGAGCTTTGGGTGACCCCGTCGCTGTACGCGGCGACCGGTGCATCCAACGCGGCTGAGCTACAGGAGGCCATGGGTACCGCCGCCTATAACGAGCGCATGCGCCGCCATTACGAGACGTTTGTGAGCGAGGACGATTTTCGCCGCATGGCGCAGATCGGTCTCAATGCCGTGCGTCTGCCGGTGCCCTGGTATGCCTTTGGCTCACAGGAGTCCGATGCCTCCTACATATCGGTTGTCGATTACATCGACCGCGCAATTGAGTGGGCTGCCAAGTACGACATCCGCGTGCTGCTCGATCTGGCAACCGTGCCCGGTGGCCAGGGCGATTCCAACGATTCGCCCACCACGCCGGAGGCTGTTGCCGAGTGGCATTCGTCCACCAACGGCCGTCATGTCGCACTCGACGTGCTCGAGCGCTTGGCCGATCGCTATGGCGAGGCCGAGAGCCTGCTGGGCATTGAGCTGCTGGACACGCCGCAGATGAGCGTTCGCAAGAGCCTCTTCACCATGACGGATGGCATTCCTGCTCACTACCTGCGCAATTTCTATCGCGATGCCTACGAGCTCGTCCGTTCGTATATGCCCGAGGATAAGATCGTCGTCTTCTCGTCGTCGGGGCATCCCAGCGAGTGGAAGCATTTTATGCGCGGCGCCAAGTACAAGAACGTCTACATGGACCTTCACCTGTACCATTACCGCGACGAGTATGCGCTCGACATCACGAGCCCTCGCGGGCTGACGACGGCGATTTCGCGTAACAAGCGCGAGCTTAAAGAAGCGATTTCGACTGGGTTCCCCGTGCTGGTGGGCGAATGGTCGGGCGCGGCGATCTTTGCCAACTCGTCGGTTACGCCCGAGGGCCGCAATGCCTACGAGCGCGTGTTTATCGCCAACCAGCTGGCTTCGTTTGCGCCGGCTGCCGGTTGGTTCTTCCAAACGTGGAAGACCGAGAAGCGCATTGCAGCATGGGACGCCCGCGCGGCGCTCGGTACGCTCGAGCGCGGCATGATTGAATAGGTTGATATGACGCAAAACAGCGCCCATACGGGCAAACTCTATGTGGTCGGCACGCCCATCGGCAACCTGGGCGACCTGTCCCCGCGCGTTGGTGAGGCCTTTGCCGCTGCTGATGCCATCTGCTGCGAAGACACGCGTGTGACGTCAAAGCTACTGATGCACCTGGGCATTTCCAAGCCGCTTGTCCGTTGCGACGAGAATGTGATCGCCAGCCGCGCCGCCGGCCTGGTCGACCGTCTGCTGGCGGGGGAGACCCTCGCTTTTGCCTCGGACGCCGGCATGCCGAGCGTGTCCGATCCCGGCCAGGCGCTGGTCGAGGCGGCGCGTGAGGCCGATGTGCCCGTCGAAGTTATTCCCGGGCCCTCTGCTTGCGTCACGGCGCTTGTTTCGTCCGGCATTCCCTGCGAGCATTTTTTCTTCGAGGGCTTTTTGGGCCGAAAGCACGGCGACCGTGTGCGCCGTTTGCAGCGCCTTGCCGTGGTGCCCGGCGCACTCATCTTCTACGAGTCTCCACATCGCATCGTGGCGACGCTCGAGGCCGTGGCGGAGGTCTTTCCCCAGCGTGAGGTTGCCGTCTGCCGCGAACTCACCAAGCTGCACGAGGAGGTCTTGCGCGGGCCCGCTGACCAGCTTGCCGAGGAGCTGCGTGCTCGCGGCGAGGTAAAGGGCGAGATTGCGCTGGTCATCGCGCCACCGAGCGAGGATGAGGAGGCCGGTATCGTGCCGGTCGGCGCCACGGCAGCGGATCCCGACGAGGCCCTGCGCGAGGATATCCGCGCCGCGCTCGAGGAGGGGGAGCCCGCGTCTGCGGTGGCCAAGCGCCTGTCTCAGAAGTATTCGCGCCGCAAGCGCGATGTCTATGCCATGGTGCTCGATATGCAATAGATGGAGGATATCCAGCCCTTGCGCTAGAATCATCCTCTGTATGCAACGTTTTTCTGGAGGACAAACCCCATGGATCAAAGCAAGCCTTCGTTCTTTATCACGACGCCCATCTACTACGTCAACGCCGATCCGCACCTGGGCACGGCTTATTCCACCATCATCGCCGACGTTCAGGCTCGCTATCGCCGTTCCGCCGGCTATAACGTCAAGTTCCTGACCGGCATGGACGAGCACGGCGAGAAGGTCGCCGAGGCCGCAGCCAAGCATGGCATGACGCCGCAGGAGTGGACCGACAGCCAGGCTCCGCACTTCAAGGAGCTTTGGAGCAAGCTCGAGATTTCCAACGACGACTTCATCCGCACCACCGAGCCGCGCCAGCATCATGCCGTGCAGTACCTGTGGGAGCGCATGAAGGAGTCCGGTTACCTGTATAAGGGCAGCTACGACGGTTGGTATTGCGTGCCTGACGAGACCTACTTCACTGATACGCAGGTCCAGAAGGGCGACGAGGAGTACGGCAGCGTCGGCCAGCATCTATGCCCCGACTGCCACCGTCCGCTTGAGCGCGTCCAGGAGGAGTCCTACTTCTTTAAGCTTTCCGCCTTCCAGGACAAGCTTCTCAAGCTCTATGACGAGCACCCCGACTTTGTCGAGCCTGCGTTCCGCATGAACGAGGTTCGCAGCTTTGTCGAGGGCGGCCTCAACGACCTTTCCGTGAGTCGCACGAGCTTTGACTGGGGCATCCAGGTTCCGTTTGACGAGGGCCATGTGACCTATGTATGGTTTGACGCGCTGCTCAACTATATGACGGCCGTCGGCTACGGTGTCGACACCGACGAGGCGCGTGCCGAGCTGGCCTATCGCTGGCCCGCGCAGTTCCACATCGTGGGTAAGGACATCATCCGCTTCCACTGCGTCATTTGGCCCGCCATGCTCATGGCCATCGGCGAGGCCCTGCCCGAGCACGTCTTTGCCCACGGCTTCCTGACCGTGCGCAATGCCGAGACCGGCAAGGCCGAGAAGATGTCCAAGAGCCGCGGTAACGCCATCGCTCCGCAGGACGTTATCGACATGCTGGGCGTCGAGGGCTATCGCTACTACTTTATGACCGACGTCGTTCCCGGTACCGACGGCGCTATCAGCTTCGATCGCATGGAGCAGGTCTACAACGCCGACCTGGCCAACAGCTGGGGCAACCTTATCTCGCGTTCGCTCAACATGAGCGGCAAGTACTTTGACGGTTGCGCGCCCGCCAAGCCCGCATCGTTCGATGCGTTCGACAACCCGCTGGCAAAGATCGCCGATGGCCTGGTCGACCGCTACATGGCCAAGATGGACGTGCTCGATTACGGCGGAGCCAAGGACGAGGTTATGGAGCTCATCCACGCCGCCAACCACTACATCGAGGACTCCGAGCCTTGGGCGCTTGCCAAGGATGAGGCCAAGGCTGACGAGCTGGCATTTGTGATCTACAACCTGCTCGAGGCCATCCGCATTGCCGCTCACCTGCTGATGCCGCTCATGCCTCAGACCTCTGCCGAAGCCCTGCGCCGCCTGTCCTGCGAGGACGAGGCCGCGAGCGACGACCTCAAGGGCATTTGCGCTTGGGGCCTGCTTGCCGGTGGTCAGCCCGTCGAGAAGGGTGAGCCGCTGTTCCCGCGTCTGGGCTAAGACGCCGCGCGCCATATCGGCAATTTGCTGTTTAGATGTAAGGGCATGGCCGCAACGGTCCATGCCCTTTTGTTTCAAGACGCCGCCATCATGCTAAGGAGGCAACTATGACAACTTCGCCTTTGGCAAACCCCACGGCAACAAGGGAGCTGCTGGAGGAGTTTGGCCTTGCGACCAAGCATCGCCTGGGCCAGAACTTCCTGATCGACAACCATGTAATTGAGCGCATTTGCGAGCTTTCCGAGCTCACGGGCGATGAGCGCGTGCTCGAGGTTGGCCCGGGCGTTGGTACGCTCACGCTCGCGCTGCTGCAGGAGGCGGCGTGCGTCACGTCGATCGAGGCCGATCCCGAACTCGAACCGGTGCTCGATGCCCATGCCGCCGACTATGCCAACTTCCGCTTTATCATGGGCGACGCGCTCAAGGTGACGACGGGGCAGATTGAGCAGGCTGCAGGCGGTGAGCCGACGGTATTTGTCGCGAACCTGCCCTATAACGTGGCGGCGACGATCATCCTGCAGTTCTTCCAGACGATGCCCGCGCTCAAGCGTGCCGTGGTCATGGTTCAAAAGGAGGTTGCCGATCGCATTGCCGCGGTGCCGGGTAACAAGACCTATGGCGGCTACACGGCAAAGCTCGGCCTGTATGCGCAGGTTACGGGTCGCTTTGAGGTGCCGCCACGTTGCTTTATGCCGGCACCGCACGTGGACTCGGCCGTCGTGCGTATCGACCGTGTTGACGGCGTGGCGCCCGAAGGACTCGATCGCGAGTTTGTGGCCCGCGTGATTGATGCTGCATTTGCTCAGCGCCGCAAGACCATCCGCAATTCCATGAGCGCCAACGGCTTTGCCAAGGACGTGCTCGACGCCGCCTTTGAGGCTTGCGGTATCGCACCCACCACGCGCGCAGAAACGCTTGATGTTGCCGACTTTATCCGCCTGGCTCAGGAGCTCATCCATGATGCCTAATGCCGAACGCGTGACGTTTACCAAGAAAAAGAAGACGGTTGCTTGTCCCGTGCCCTTGGCACCGCTTGCTGACACGCATGCGCATCTGCTTTCGTTTTGGGGGAAAGAAGTGCCCGAGACGCTCGTGCGCGCCAAAGCCGCGGGCGTCGACCTGTTGGTGACGATGCTCGACCCCATCGCCGACAAGCGCAGCGTGACGGACTATAGCGACTGGCTCGTGCGCGAAATTCTGCCGATGCGGGATATTCCGCAGATCAAGTATCTCGCTGGCGTTCACCCCTATGGCGCGCCGGATTATACCGATGACATTCACGCGCAGGTTGTTGCTGCGCTCGATGACCCTTTGTGCGCCGGTATCGGCGAGATCGGTCTGGACTACCACACGGATTACGACGACGACATCGCGCCGGCGCCCCACAGTGTGCAGATTGATTGCATGGCGCGTCAGCTCGAAGTTGCCGTGCGCCGCAATGTGCCGGTGGAGCTGCACCTGCGGCACGAGGACTCGGATGGGGAGCGCACCTCGCATATGGATGCGTACAACGTGCTGCGCGAGGTGGGTGTGCCTCAGGCCGGTTGCGTGCTGCACTGCTTTGGCGAGGACCGCGCCACGATGGAGCGCTTTGTGGAGCTGGGCTGCTATATCGCCTATGGTGGTGCGGCCACCTTTAAGCGCAACGATGACGTGCGCGAGGCATTTGCGGCGACCCCGCTCGACCGCATTTTGTTCGAGACGGATTGCCCGTATATGGCGCCGGAGCCCATTCGCGGTCTTGAATGCGAGCCAGCAATGATCTCCATTACGGCAAACGCGCTGGTTAACGACCGTGTCGATCGCACTGGTGAGGACGCCGAAACAATCGCGCATGCCGCTTGGGAAAATGCCTGCAAACTTTTTCAAAAATAGTTCTTGCGTTCGCGGTGGCGCTCCGTTATTCTAATTCCTGCACGCGGGCGTGGCGGAATTGGCAGACGCGTACGGTTCAGGTCCGTATGGGGGCAACCCCATGAAGGTTCAAGTCCTTTCGCCCGCACCATTGATTGAAAGAGCTCCCAGCAATGGGGGCTTTTTTGTTATGTGCCCATCGCAGGGACTTGAACCTGTGAAGGAGCGAGCGTCAAGAAAACGCGGAGCGTTTTTAGCGAGCTGGCGAGTCCGCCGGCAGGCGGGCGAAGCCGGTGCGGATCCGCGAAGCGGATACGCGGACGTCCTTTCGCCCGCACCATTGATTGAAAGAGCTCCCAGCAATGGGAGCTTTTTTGTTATGCACGATCTCCTTGGACGGGTATCCTAGTACCAACGTGTGCCTATCAGAGGAGAGACCATGCTATTTTCCGGTATCATCGCCGCCCTTACCAGCCTTTTGATTCCCATCATCATCCTGTTGTTGCTGCTCCCCAACGCCTGCTACGTCGTTGAGCAGCAGCACGCTGTGATCATCGAGCGCTTGGGTAAGTTCAATCGTATCGTCAACGCGGGCTTCCACGTGAAGGTGCCCGTGATTGACCGCAAGGCCGCCACGGTGAGTCTGCGCACCATGAAAAATGGTTTTGGCATCGACGTTAAGACCCAGGACAACGTGACCATTGGCCTTGAGGTCTCCGCTCAGTACCACGTGAGCTATGACATGGGCGCCGGCCCGGCAGATTCGGGCATCTACAAGAGCTACTATATGCTGCAGGAGCCCGTCGACCAGATGCGCGACTTCATCACCGACGCCCTGCGCTCCTCCATCCCCGTCTACACACTCGATGAGGTCTTTGCCAAGAAGGATGACATCGCCAAGGATGTCAACGCTACCGTTTCCGAGCAGATGGCCGCCTACGGCTTCACCCTCGTGTCGACGCTCATCACCAAAATCGCACTGCCGACCGAGGTTGAGAACTCCATGAACGACATCAACGCTGCCCAGCGCAAGCGCGCTGCCGCGCAGGAGCTCGCCGAGGCCGACCGCATCAAGCGCGTCACCGAGGCGACCGCCGAGGCCGAGGCTATGGAAAAGGCGGGCGAGGGCATCGCCAACCAGCGCAAGGCCATCGCGCTGGGTATCAAAGATTCGCTCGAGATCATCCAGGAGACGGGTGTCGGCAATGACGAGGCCAACCAACTGTTCATGTTTACGCAGTGGTCCGAGATGATGACGGAGTTCGCTCGCACGGGTAAAACCTCGACGGTCGTGCTGCCGAGCGACTTTTCGCAGTCGGCTTCGATGTTCGAGCAGATGCTGGCCGCCGGCAAAGTTCAAAACGATTCGAAGGAGTAGACGCGCGTGAAATACACCGTCGTTTGCGTCGGTAAGCTCAAGGAGCGCTTTTGGAAGGACGCGTGCGCTGAGTACACCAAGCGCCTAGGTGCCTATGCCAAGGTGGATATCCGCGAGGTGGCCGATATCGACCCGGCTAAGGCGGGCGGCGTGGATGCCGCGCGCGACAAGGAGGGGGCGGCGATTCTTGCCGCCTTGCCATCTCGAGCGCATGTGATCCTGCTGGCTATCGAGGGCAAGGAGCGCTCGAGCGAGGAGTTTTCGGCGAGGCTCGACGATCTTATGCTGCGAGGCAGCAGCGACATTGCCTTTGTAATCGGCGGTTCGGACGGCGTGAGCGATGACGTGCGCGCACGAGCCGACGAGATGCTCAGCTTTGGACGCATTACCTTGCCGCATAACCTGGCGCGTGTGGTGCTGCTGGAGCAGATTTACCGTGCCTGCAAGATCAGTCGTGGCGAGCCGTATCACAAATAGGTCGGCAATACGAAACAATGGCGTGGGACAATACCTTTCGTTTTGAGGAATGTGTCTGAAAGGACTATGCGATATGAAGATTGGATTTGTCGGTTTTGGCAATATGGCGAGCGCTATGGCCGATGGCTGGATCGCTGCCGGTGTAGCTGCGAGCGACATGTGCGCCTGCGCGGGTCGCTACGACGCACTGGTTGAGCGCTGTGAGGCGCGCGGGATGGCCGCTTGCCACGATGCCGCCGAGGTTGTCGCCGCATCCGATATCGTGGTCGCTGCGGTCAAGCCGTACATGATCGAGAAGGTATTCGCCCCGCTCAAGGATGCTCTTGCCAAAAAGGTCGTTCTGTCGGTTGCCTGGACCTGGGACAGTGCCAAGTGGGAGCAGGTCCTGCCGGACGTCGCGCATATCTCGACGGTGCCCAACACGCCGGTTTCAGTGGGTGAGGGCGTCATCGCCTGCGAGAAGGCTTCGACGCTCAATGACGAGCGGCGCGCTGTGGTGCTCGATCTACTTGGCAAGCTTGGCACGGTGGTTGAGCTCGACACGAGCCTGCTGTTCGTGGGCGGCACGGTGGGTGGTTGCGCTCCGGCATTTGTCGCTATGGCAATCGAGGCCCTGGGCGATGCGGCGGTCAAGCACGGTATCCCGCGTGCGGATGCTTATCGCATTGTGAGCCAGATGGTGCTGGGTACGGCAAAGCTGCAGCTTGCAACTGGCCAGCATCCTGCGGCGATGAAGGATGCCGTATGCTCGCCCGGTGGTGCCACCATCAAGGGCGTCGTTGCGCTCGAGGACGCCGGCATGCGCAGCGCCCTGGTCAAGGCAATCGACGCAACCCTCCAGTAAAACCGACCAAAAAAGGGACAGTTTATTTTGGCAGGTTTTTCCTGCGGTTTTGTCCTTTTAGCGAAAAGCGCCCCGCAACTGGCTCAATTCCAGTTGCGGGGCGCTTGCGTTCGCCCGGATAAAACCGACCAAAATAAACCTGTCCCTTTTTGGCGGGTTAGTCCCAGAAGCTGTCTTCTTCGTCCTCGGATTTGGGGCCGCGGTCGACATACATCTTATGGGTGCGCTTCTCCATTACAAAGGCAAGAATCGCAAACAGCAGGATGCCGCCGGCGAAAAGGATGGCAAAACCGGTGCGGGTGCCAAACAAAAAGGAAAAAACTGCGTCCATTGGGTGCCTTCTTGCGTAGTTGAGTTGGGTCGTAAACGTTCATAAGTATATACTTGCCCATACATGTACAAGGTTGCAACCTAAATGGAATGTATATCGCCGGAGGATCTAATGCTTGATATCAAGTTTGTTCGCGAGAACCCTGATGCCATCGATGTCGCCATGGCTAACCGCCAGACGTCTTGGGATCGCGAGAAGTTCTTTGAGCTCGACGACGAGCGTCGTGCCGTCATCACCGAGGTTGAGGAACTTCAAGCCACGCGCAATGCCGAGTCCAAGAAGATCGGCGCCCTGATGAAGGAGGGCAAGAAGGACGAGGCCGAGGCCGCCAAGGAGGCCGTGCGCGCCGTCAACGAGAAGATTGACGGTCTGGCCGAGCGCCGCACCGCCCTCGAGCAGGAGCAGTACGACTTCATGGCTCACCTGCCCAACATTCCTTGCGAGGCCACGCCGTACGGCAAGGACGAGGACGAGAACATCGAGCGCCGTCGTTGGGGCACCCCGCGCGAGTTCGACTTCGACTTTAAGCCGCACTGGGATCTGGGCACCGACCTCGACATCCTTGACTTCGAGCGCGGCAACAAGCTCTCCGGCAGCCGCTTCACCGTTCTCGGTGGCGCCGGCGCCCGTCTTGAGCGCGCCCTCATCAACTTCTTCCTCGATACGCACACCAGCCGTGGTTTTAAGGAGTGGTGGCCGCCCATCGTCGTCAAGCGTCAGACCATGTTCGGCACGGGCCAGCTGCCCAAGTTCGAGGACGACGCCTATCACGTCTCGGGCGACAACTTCCTGATCCCCACCGCCGAGGTCGTGCTCACCAACCTGCACGCCGGTGAGGTCCTCGACGCCGATACCCTGCCGCGCCGCTACACCGCCTTCACCCCCTGCTTCCGCGAGGAGGCCGGCTCCGCTGGTCGCGATACCCGCGGCATCATTCGCCAGCACGAGTTCGACAAGGTCGAGATGGTAAAGTTTGCCAAGCCGGAGGAGTCCGACGAAGAGCTCGAGAGCATGACCGCCGAGGCCGAGTTCCTGCTGCAGCAGCTGGGTCTTCCGTATCGCGTGATTAGCCTGTGCACCGGCGACCTGGGCTTCTCTGCCCGTCAGACCTACGACGTCGAGGTCTGGCTGCCGAGCTACAACGCCTACAAGGAGATCAGCTCCTGCTCCAACTGCGGTGACTTCCAGGCCCGTCGCGCCAACATCAAGTATCGCGACCCCGAGAACTTCAAGGGTTCGCGCTATCTGCACACCCTCAACGGTTCCGGTCTGCCGGCTGGCCGTACCATGGCAGCCATTCTGGAGAACTACCAGAACGCTGACGGCACCATCACGATCCCCGAGGTTCTGCGTCCCTACATGGGCGGCCTCGAGAAGATCGAGCCGGTCGCGTAGATTGGCTGCATAAGCGATTTGCTAGGGCACTCCTTTTTGGGGTGCCCTTTTTGTGTGCGGCCATACCATGCTGTGCGGACAGCTCAATAGAAAACACACGAACAACTGTTCTGTATACAGCCATCTACCTGCTATGCTTTTGCTAAATAAGAGCGAGAGAAAGGGGACGCGATGGAGCTGTTTGATGATCGGGTGGTTTTGTTTGAGAGCGACGAGGGCGGGGAGTACCTGCTTGTGACGTGTGAGCCGTCTGGCATGGGTGGCCTGGTGGTTCGACAGACGAGCGAGGGTCCGTTGACCCAATGGTGCTACGAGGAGTCGCCGCATGTGGTTGAGACGTTTGTGGCGCACGAGGGGCTTGTGGCCCTGGAGCATTTCTATGGGGTCCGGACATCTAACCAGGTTGCTCGCATGTTGAGTATCTCGTTTGCCGATTATGATTGTGCCCAGCGGGTGAGATCGCTCCTGAGGGAACTTGATGCTAAGTTTGACGTGATCGAAAAGCCAATCGATCGTACGGGGAACGACGGTATATGCGGAGCAGCATGACAAAACTGCGTTTCACAAAAAAGTTTGAGATTGTGCTTGACTCCAATAAGCTAAAGTGGTTTTATATATCTTGCGCTGCGGCGTTACCTCAGCTGGATAGAGGGTCTGACTACGAATCAGAACGTCATAGGTTCGAATCCTATACGCCGCACCAATTGAACTTGAAGCCTCCGGCAACGGGGGCTTTTCTTTTTTGGAGACCAGACAGGGATTCGAACCTCGGTCGAGGCGCGAGCGTGAAGCGGACGCGGAGCGTCCGTAGCGAGCGGGCGAGCACGCCGGCAGGCGGGCGAAGCCGGCGCGGATCCGCGGAACGGATGCGCGGAATCCTATACGCCGCACCAATTGAACTTGAAGCCTCCGGCAACGGGGGCTTTTC
>CAJMPZ010000003.1 GCA_905215445.1 uncultured bacterium
CTAACCCATACATGATAGCGTGCGCAGGCAAACCTGCATATAACCCGCACGGAATGAGTGGACGTAGCCGTTGGGTACGTTCCTTAACGACTAGTCGTTTAAGAGCGTCCCCAACGGCTAACAAAGGGACTGTCGCTTTGTCAGATTCTAGAGCGTGTGGAGTAGGGCGATGAGGAAGCGTACGCCCTGGAGGTAGGCGCGGCGGGTGATGCGCTCGTTGGTGCCGTGGACGCCGCGGTCGCACTCGTCATCGTCGACCACAAACGCCGAAAAACGAATGCATTCGGAGCAAATGTGCTGGTAGTTGGCAGCGTCGGTCGCGCCGATCACGGTCGAGGGAACAATCGCCAACGGCTCGGATGATCCGTTTTCCTCCGTCCCCTTTGGATCGCGGAAATAGCGGGCGGCGATGGAGCGAACCGCCTCGAGGCCGGGACCACCGATGCGCGGGGACGGCGAGGGCTCGGAGCTGCCGGGGCCCAGCTCCACTTCGACACGACCGGCAAGGTCCGCCCCGGCAACGGCCTCGCGGCAGCAGGCCACGACATCGGCCACGCTCGTACCCTCGAGCATGCGGAAGTTGATATTGACCCACATATCTTGCGGCATTACGTTGGCACCGGTACTGCCGCCCTCGATTTGCGTGGGCGCACAGGTGGTGGTCACAAGCGGGTACAGCTTTTTGCTGGCAAGGCAGTCGCGCACGATGGCATCCTTGCTGGCAGCAATCTCGTCTGCGGTATAAAGCCCCAGCTCGACGAGCTGCGCGGCAAGCAGATCGGTCACACGCGCCGGCCACTCGATATCGCAAATCGCGGCAATAGCGCGGCTGAGCACTTCGAGCGACGTGCCACCGTAAGGGTTGGAAGAATGCCCGCCCTCGCTCTTCGTCCTGAGCACGATATCGGCATAGCCCTTCTCGGCAAGATCGGCATGCATAAGCCAACCCTCGCCTGCGCCGTACTCGGCAGCCTCAACGATACGATAGTCGCCCTCGTCAATCAGGTACTCAAGCTCAACGCCGCGCTCCTCGAGCACGCGGCCAATGGCACCCGCGCCGCACTGCGTGGTCTCCTCATCCTGGCCAAAGGCCAGCAGCAGGGTTCGTTCGTGTTGCCAGCCGTGCGCCAGCGCATACTCAACGGCCTCCAGGATGCCTGCGACCTGGTCTTTCATATCGATGGCGCCGCGACCCCAAATATAGGTGTCGTCCACGTGCCCGCTAAAGGGATTGTGCGTCCAGTCTGTCTCGGTGCCCGGCACCACGGGAACCACGTCCATGTGGCCCATGAGCATGACCGGCTTGAGGGCGGGGTCGATGCCGGCAAGCGTCACGAGCAGCGAATGGTCGATGAGCTCGACCTCGCCCGCCGCAAACACGCGCGGCCAGGCCTGCTGCATATAGGCGCGCAGGTCGGCAAACGCCTGCCAGTCCACCGCCTCGGCATCCATACTCGAAATGGTCGGAAACGACAGCACACGGCCCAGGCGCTCGCATGCGCCGGCCTTGTCCAAATCGGCAAAATCATCCTCATGCGCAAAGAAGCGCCAAACCTCGGCCATGACATCCTTTCGATTGTGATGACGAGGGCCGCCCCACCGGAGCGGCCCTGCCACGTACGCGTTTGCGGTCGGTTATTTGTCCTCGAGATAACGCGAGAGGAACTCGCGGGTACGCTGGTGTTTGGGGTTGCCAAAGAGCTCGGCCGGCGCGGCATCCTCGAGCACCACGCCCTTGTCCATGAAGACCACGCGGTCGGACACCGTGCGGGCAAAGGCCATCTCGTGCGTGACGACGACCATGGTCATGCCGTCGGCAGCGAGCTTGCGCATGACCTCGAGCACCTCGCCCACGATCTCGGGGTCGAGTGCGGAGGTCGGCTCGTCGAACAGCATGATCTGCGGATTCATGCATAGAGCACGAGCGATGGCCACGCGCTGCTTTTGACCACCGGACAGGCGACCCACGGCGGCGTGCGCGAATTTTTCGAGTCCCACACTCGTCAGATGCTCCATCGCAATTTTTTCAGCCTCGGCCTTGCTCATCTTTTTGAGCGTGACGGGCGCGAGCGTGCAGTTGTCGAGCACATCCATGTTGTTGAACAGGTTAAAGCCCTGGAACACCATGCCGATGTCCTCGCGCAGCTTGTTGATGTTGCAGCGCTCGGCCGTGAGGTCCTGGCCGTGGAACCAGATGTGGCCTGCGTCCGGGGTCTCGAGCAGGTTGAGGCAGCGCAGGAAGGTCGACTTGCCCGAGCCCGAGGCGCCGATGATGGTGACGACCTCGCCGGGGCTAACGGCCAGGTCGATGCCCTTGAGCACCTCGAGCGAGCCAAAGCTCTTGCGCAGGCCCTCAACGCGGATGAGCGGCTCTTTGGTTTGCGCGGCCGCAGCGCCGGTAGTAACGGTATCTGCCATGATGAATCTCCTCGTCTTGCGCCTAGTTGGAGCTGGGCAGCGTGGCCGGAGCCTCGGCACCGAGCTTTTTGCCAAAGGCCTCGAGCAGGCGGCTCGCCACGAGCGTCAGGATCAGGTAGACCACGAGCGCCACGCAGTAGACTTCCATCTGGCGATAGTACACGCCGGCGACGGTGGTGGTGGCGTACATGAGGTCGAACACGCCGATAACCGAGAGCACCGACGAGTCCTTGATGTTGATGATGAGCTCGTTGGTGAGCGCCGGGATCGCGTTTTTAATGCCCTGGGGGAACACGACTTTGCGCATAGCTTGCCACTGCGACAGGCCCAGCGAGCGTGCTGCCTCGGCCTGGCCGGGATCGATGGACTCGATGCCGCCGCGCAGGACTTCCATCATGTAGGCGGTGGAGTTGAGCGAGATGGTGACGAGGCCGGCGGTGAAGGTGCTCCAGATCTGGTTGGCCTGAGCGGTCTCGAAGCCCATGCCGCGCAAAACGGTGAAGCCCGCGTAATAGATGAGCAGACCCTGGACCATCATGGGCGTGCCGCGCACGATGGTGGAGTAGACGGTCGCAAAGCCGCGGCCGATACTCTTAAAGAAGCGCACCAGGTCGTTATCCACGCGGTCGAACGTCTGAATACGCAGGAACACAAAGAGCAGTGCCAGGAAGAATGCGATGACGGTGCCGAAGGTGGCAAGCGCGATGGTGATCTCGATACCGCGAATGAAGAAGTCGCCGCTCTTGTAGGTCATGTAGACCAGGCTCGACAAAAAGTCGCTGGGGTTGGAATCCGAGACAATGCTCACCTGCACCAGGTCGATAAACGACATGACGCAGCGGTCGACAAAGAAGATCGCCGCGATGACGACCACGACATAGCTGCCCAGGCGCGCGCCGCGACGGAAACGCTCGGATGCAAACGGTGACCTTTCGCGATAGTCGCTCCAGTGCATAACCTTGGTGACGAGCGCTGCCGCCGACACGACGATCCAGGCCCAAAGAATCGCCCAAAGGCAATCCTGGAAGATGCCGGTGGGCGCCAAAAAGCTCAGCGGCGTGGGGTTGCGCTGGCTAAATGCCAAGCCGAGCGCCGCGATAACGCTCGTGCCCAGGTACACATAACGGTGGTCGGCCTTGATAAAGGAGGCCAGACGATTGATGCCTTTCATGCTGCCTCCCTATGCCGGCTGACGGTCGAGGCACGCGTCCCACATTTGGTCGCGCTCCTCTTGGCTAATGCCCTTGAGTGTCTTGTCGATGAGCTTAAGCAGTTTGTCCGAGCCCTTGCGGCAACCGACATTTGCCGTGACCTCCTGCTTAAAGCCCTCGCCCTCGGCAAAGTGGATGGGGACGATACCGGGATTTTGGGCCATATAGCCCTTTTCGTTCTCCGTGTTGTAGGTCACGGCGTCGCACGTGCCCTGCAGCAGATTCGAGAACACCGTGGGGACCGAATCGACCGGGTTCTTGTGCACAACGCCCGGAATCTCGTCGATGACGGTATCGAGCATGGTGTCCTTTTGGCCGAGCACCGTGGCACCGCTGAAGTCGCTGAGCTTGGTGGCGTTTTGGTAGGGCGAGCCCTCTTTTACGAACAGGCCAAAGTAGCCAATGAAGTACGGGTCGGAAAAGCCGACGGACTCCTCGCGCTCGGGCGTGGCGCTCATGCCGGCGATGATGAGGTCAATCTGGCCGTTGTTGAGCGAGTCGATAAGGCCCGAGAAGCTCTGCTTGACGGCAACGGGCTCGCCGCCGAGAGCCTTGCAGACGATCTTGGCGATCTGCACGTCGTAGCCATCGGCATAGGCGCCCTGCACGTTGTCGATGGGGATCGTGAACTCGCTGGCCTCGGAAACCTGCCAGTTGTACGGGGCGTAGGCCGCCTCCATGCCGATGCGGATCTTTTCCTTGCCGATAACGGAATCGGACAGGTCATCGCGACCGCCGCCCGTCGTGGGCTGAACTACTTCCAGCGTGGAGGGACGCTGGCAGCCGGCAAGTGCGCCGGCGACGACAGAAGCGCTCGCAGCGAGAGCGCTACCCAAAAAGATGCGACGGCTGCATACCGGCTGTGGATGCGCGTCGCGCTGTTGTCGAGATTGCATCTGGTGCCTTCCCAATTTCGTTTTGCTGACAATAAGACAGGATATACGCCCGCAACCAGCAGCGCGGCATGTGCGCGAAAAATTAATAGACACACGAGGACGATTGGCGCAAAGCAGCCTGCCCCATGTACCACTTGGCATGAAAAAGGCAAGGCATAGACCTTCTGGTCATGCCTTGCCTTTTGAATGACAAATTGTCGCTCTGGGTGGCGCGCAGCGTCGACCGGTCCGTCGTTCGTTAGAACGGCGGAACCTCTAGAGCAGGGTGACGCTAAAGGAACGGATGTCGGTAGCGCCCGGTGCCAACGTGATGGTGTTGACCTTGTGCTCAAAGACATCGTCCTCGGTGTCCATGGTGGTGTGGCCGGTCCAGGGCTCGAGCGCCACAAACGGAGCGTCGTTGGCGGCAGACCACACGCCGATGTACTTAAAGCCCTCAAAGTCGATCTTGACGCCGTGGCCCGACTTGCGGCCGCGCAGCGTGAGCGTGGAGCCCGGAGTATCGGTGAACATGATGGCATCGTTATCGAAGCTGCGGTGCGTGATGGGCAGCACGTCCGAGTTATCGGGAGCCTTGTAGCTACCCTCGAACGTCATGAGACCGTCGGGCGTGATGATGGGAGCCTCGTTCGTCCAGGCCTCGGTAAACGCCAGCTCGTAATCCTCGAATACCTCGTCCTCGGCACCGGGGGCGGGCACGTTAAATGCGGGGTGGCCGCCCACCGAGAACGGCAGGTCCACGTCGCCGGTGTTCGTAACGGCAAAGGTCTGGGTAAGCGTGGCGTCGCCGGTCAGGGCATAGGTCATGTTAAGCTTAAAGTGAAACGGAAAGGCCTTGAGCGACTCGGGCGTATCGGTGATCTCGTACGTTACCGAGGAGCCGTCCTCCGAAACCTCGACCAGCTTGTGCTCGACGATGCGCGCGAGTCCGTGGCGCGGCATCTCGCAGGTGCCGGCCGCAGACGTTGCCGTGTTGTTGCGCAGCGAGCCCACAATGGGGAACAGGATGGGCGCATGCTTGCCCCAAAAGGTGGGATCGCCCTGCCACAGATACTCGTTGCCGTTGAGGGCAAGGCTCGTGAGCTGGGCACCCATGGAATCGATGGCCGCGGTGAGGCCGCCGCGCTTGATGGTAGTGACGGTGGACATGCTACTTCCTCCAATAGTAAACAACGGTGTCGAGGGCTATTGTCCCACTCTTGGCGGCGGGGTTGAGCGACAGGTGCAGTTATTGAGCAATAGCGTAAAGGTCAAACCCGCCCTGCGGCGTGCTATCGACCGTATCGGGCGCCTGTGAATTAAAACTCACCGGAACCATGCGCTTTGAGGCACGGTAACGCGTGCCGTCGGTGGCGACGGGCGGCTCATCGACCGTGAGCTCGTAGTCGCCGGGCTTGAGCTCGATGCCGTCACCTTCGGAATTGACGTATTGGTACTCGTCGATCGCTTGCCCCTTGAGCGTGCGACCCACGATATGGACGAGCATCTGGCTGTCGCCGCGCGCGGTGTCCCACGTCGCGCCGTCCTTGACCTCGACCGATACATGCACCGAGCGCGTGCGGCTGAGCGATTGTTCGACGGACATCTCGACCTTGGCGGCGTCTTTTCGTTGTTGTTCAACATGGCTCCAGACGTTTCCAATTACCGAGCATGCGATAACGCCGGCCATGAAGGCGATGAGGATGGGGCCGAGCGGAGAGCGACGGCCCGCGTCCTCCTCGCGAGCCAGGTCGGGGCGACGTGTGGGCGCGGGTGCTTGGGCACCCTGCGAGGGCACGTCGAGAATGCTGAAGGATGCCGTACTGCCGGGGTCGATGTTATGGCGCGGCTGCGGGATCTTGGCCGGCGAGATGGACATGTCCGCCGGCTCACCGAGTGTGGCCGTAGCATCGGCCTTTGCCTCGTCGGCCTCAGCCTGGGCCCAAGCCTGCTCAAAGGTCAGAGGCTCGGCGGCATCGGAGGCGGCGTCAGGCTCGACAGCAGCATCGTTGCCGGTCTCGTCCTCGTCGCTCGACACGTCACACGGCGTAGGCTCGTCCCACTCCTCGTCCGGAGCCTCGCCCTCGCTATACCACCATTCAAAGTTATCGATATCCATACGGGGCGCCCCTTAGGCCTCGCAAATAAACACTTGCTAGCCTTATACCCCCAGATGGCACGGGAGCTCGCCGGCACAGACAGGAAAAGCGTCACAACATTCGACGCTTTTCCTCGTTTTCGAGATTTTCATCGAATGTTGTGACGGTTTGGGCAGCAGCCACACCACGAATGTGACGAAGGAACAGTCCCCTTGTCACATCTAGAGGGCGACGGGAATTTGGATGCAGCAGAAGTCCTCTTGGTGGGACTCGTCGTAGCTCGTGGTATCGAGGTAGCAAAAGTCGAAAGCGTTGCCAACGGGCTGGAGCGCGTGCTCGTCCATGCAGGCAACGATGGCGCGGATGCCCTCGGGCTCGTACGGCATACCCCAGCGGCTCATGCACAGGTATGTGCCCTCGGGCAGCACTTCGATGCCGATCTCTGCCAGCTCGGCGGGATCGCTCGGCAGCAGTTCCTCGACACCGCGCGGCAGCACGGCAAAGGAGCCCGCGCCGGCGATAGGGTCGTCGGAATGCAGCGCCTCACGACGCAGCATGGCACCCCAGCCGCGCATAGGGCGCGTGCCCGTCAACGCACGCATGCGCAGGATGGCCCGCATGAGCGTGGGGTGAAGCATCGAGCGGCCGCGCTCGATATCGCCTGGAAACTCCTCAAAGACCACGAAGCGGCGCTCGAACTGCTTGAGCTCCGGCTTGCCCTCGCGCTCGCGCCAGTAAACTGCCTCGTCGTAAAAGCTCAGACGCTCCTGCACGCTCGCACGCTCGGCTTTGAGCCCGGCAATCTGCTCGTCGAGCGCCTGCACCCGCGAGCGCAGGTGGTCGGTCATCTCGCTAATGTCGAACGTCGAGGCTAGGCGGTCGATCTCATCGAGTTCGAGCCCTAGGTCGCGCAGCATGCAGATCAGACGCATGAGCGGGATCTGCGTGGGCGAATAGAAACGGTAGCCTTTTTCGTTAACCACGGCGGGCTTAAACAGGCCGATCTTGTCGTAGTAGATGAGCGTTTGGCGCGAAACGTTAAACAAACTCGCCATCTCGCTAATCGCATACATGCCCGTCTGCATAGGTCCTCCCGACACATCCTTTTTGCGCACAAAGCCCGCCGCCCACAGGGGCAGCGGGCTCAAACACTACTCGTATCCTACCCTAAAGACGCCTATGACCAGCGCTTATAGTTTGCGCATGACACGCCGACGGCCTCGAGCGCCTTGGCGGCGATGTGGTGCACCGCGTCGTCGAGCGTGGCGGGGCCGTTGTAAAACGTGAGCATGGGCGGCATGAGCATGACGCCCGGTACGCGCGCAAGGCGCGCCATGTTGTCGACATGAATGGCGCTGAAGGGCGTCTCGCGCACCATGAGCACCAGGCGGCGCTGCTCTTTCATCTGCACGTCGGCCGCACGCAGCAACAGATTGTCGCTGTAGCCGCTCGCGATGCCGGCGAGCGTCTTCATGGAGCACGGGGCCACGATCATGCCGTCGACCGGATAGGTGCCGCTTGCGATGGCGGCGCCGATGTTCTTGTTGTCGTAGACCACATCGGCATGCGTGGCAAACTCGTCGAGCGTCATGCCGAGCTCCTGCTCGATGGTGATCTCTCCCCCGCGCGTGACGACAAGCGCCGACTCGGCACCTGCCTGGCGCAGGCATTTGAGGCACTCAAGACCCAGCGCGGCACCGCTGGCGCCAGACACGCCAACGACAATGCGACGGGGACGGACAGAAGACTCAGGCATGACGGCTCCTTAACTACTTGGTAGGGCTACTTACTAGAAAGCAATCTCCTTGGCCCACTTGTCTGTGTCGATCTCCATGAACTGCGAGCGAATGAAGTTCTTCTTGAGGTCGAACGGGACCGTGCAGTCGAAGATGGCCTTGCAGGCGATGCCGTGCTCGCGGATCGTGGGGTCGAACGCGGGGTCGTTGGACGGATCGAGCACGTGGCAGTGGCAACCGGGGATGGTGATGAGGTCCACGTCGGCCTGGAAGCGCGTGGTCATGGCCCACATCACGTCGCTCATATCGAAGATATCGACATCCTCGTCAACAAGGATGACGTGCTTGAGCTCGGAGAATGCCGAGAAGGCGAGCATGGCGGCGTTGCGCTGACGGCCCTCGTCATTTTTGCTCGACTTCTTGAACTGCATGATGGCAACGAACTTGCCGCCGCCGCAGGGGGCAGCGTGGACGTTGAGCAGGCGGCCCGGGATGGCGGTCTCGACCATCTTGTAGATGGATGCCTCGGTGGGGATGCCGGCCATGGACACGTGCTCGTGCGAGGGACCGATGCAGCTCTCCATGATGGGATTGACGCGCGTGGTGACGGCGGTGATCTTGATCACCGGGCAGACCTTGGCGCCACCGGTGTAGCCGGGGAACTCGGGCATGGCGTAGCCGTGGCCGTTGACGTCCTCGTTGATGGTCTCGTCGTGCATGAGGTAGCCCTCGAGCACATACTCGGCATTGGCGATGCACTTCTGCGGAACGGTGACGCAGTCGGCAAGCTCGACGGCGTGGCCGCGCAGGGCGCCGGCGATCTGCAGCTCGTTAAAGCCGAGCGGCGTGGTGGGCGCCTCGAAGCCACAGCACATGTACACGGCGGGGTCCAGACCGATGGAGATGGAGATGGGCATGTCTTCGCCGCGCTGGCAGTACTCGTCAAAGAACGCGCCAAGGTGACGGCTGCCCGGAGTGATCCACATGGCGAGCTTGTCCTTGTCGACGCAGGAGAAGCGGTGGATGGTCACGTCGGACTGGGAGCCGTCGGGGCTCGTGCCATAAGCGAGGCCCATGGTGATGTAGGGGCCGCCGTCGACGGGCGTGTTGGTGGGAGCGGGAACGATCTTGCGCAGGTCAAAGCCCTCGTCGGTCGCCTTGTACACGACCTCTTGGCAGTCGACGTGCGCACCCTCGGCGATCTGCTCGGGCGCGATCAGGTTCTCGAAGCGCTTGCCGATCTCGAGGCCCAGGTGCTCCTCGTCGAGGTCGAGCAGGGCGGCAACGCGCTTGCGGCTGGCAAGCATGCCGATGCAGACCTTGGCATCGTCAAAGCCCTTGACGTTGTTGAAGACCATCGCCGGGCCCTCTTTGGTCGGACGCATAACGGTGCCGCCGGCACCGACGCGACGATAGACGCCCGAGACCTCGGCGTCCGCGTCGACCTGGGTGTCGGTCTCGAGCAGCTGGCCCGGCATCTCGCGCAAAAAGTCGAGCGCGGAGCGCAGGTCGTGGATCTGGGAAGCATCGGTAGTGGACATAGCATGCTCCTTTCGGGAGAGCGCCCGGCGGCGAGGATGCCGCCGGGCTGGGTAACGTAGTGGGGCCGCGGCGCTCATAGATGGGACGCTCGGCCACTCGCAGTTCGAGCACTCGGCTGCTTACAGCCCAAGCGCTCGACCGCTTACATCAGGCCAAAGAGGTGGAACCAGGCGGCCTCGACCAGCACGACGATAAAGACGACCACAGTGAGGGGAATGCCCATGCGCATAGCCTCTTTGGAGGTGTAGCCGCCGGCGTCCTTGCCTTCGCCGATAAGGATCGGCAGGTTATGGAACGGCAGGATGTAGTGGATGTTGATGGACGTGAAGACGATGAGCGCCACGGCGAGCGGGCTCACGCTGGAGCCGGCCGCGAAGCTGATGAACGCCGGCACGCACACGCCGAGCACGGCCATGACCGAGCCCATGAACATATGGATAACCATGGAGAGCGCGGCGACAAGCAGGGCGAACAGGAAGATGTTCTCGGGCACGGAGCTGGGGAGCACGACATCGGCGATCCAGGCGTTCATACCGGTGGCACCGCCCACGGAACCCACGGCCATGGCGGCCGTCAGGAACATGAGGGACTTGATGTCGACGGCGTTCCAGCTGGCGGGGGTGAGGACCTCGCCGATGATGGGCATGGCGAGGCAGACGCCGATGGCCAGGGTGACCCAGCCGATGTAATCGCCCGAGACGGTGAGCCACAGCGCGATGGCGATGACAAGCCACACGATGGTGCGAATCTCCTTGACGGAGAGCTTGCCGAGCGCGGCCTGCTTGGCCACGATCTGCTCGCGATCGTAGACGAGCTCCTTGCTGGGCTTAAAGAGGAAGAGGCCCAGGAACAGGGTGCACAGCAGCGCGACCAGCATAGGCACGCTCATGTACAGGAACCAGTCGACAAAGGACGGGCTCATGCCGCCGGCCTCGGCGCTGTACTGCGCAACGAGCGGGTTGAGCGTGGAGTCGCCTGTCAGGAAGAACATGGAGCCGGGGGCAGCAGCGGCAAACACAAGGAAGCCGAGCTTGCCGCGGTCGTCGTCACCGTAGCCGGCGGACTCGGCGATGACCGAGACAACGGCGAGGATGAGGAAGGCACGGGGGAACGGATGCGGAATGAGTAGCGACAGCACAAAGGTGAGCGCGAAAATCGAGATGATGAGCGACTTGGCATCGCGCACGAACTTGAGCATGAACGCATAGGCGATACGCTCGCCCAGGCCCGACTCCTTGACCGCGCTGGCGATGAGGTAGGCGCCGATGACGAGCCACATGGTGGCTTTGGTCCACGAGCTAAACGTGGAGGCGACCGTCGCCGAGATGCTCGCGGCGCCCGTGTCGTCCACGCACACCTTGAACAGAACAAGCAGCGCGCAGTAGAGCAGGCCCACAAAGCCCGGCTGTGCCACGCCA
Source organism: uncultured bacterium (assembly GCA_905215445.1). GTDB lineage: Bacteria > Actinomycetota > Coriobacteriia > Coriobacteriales > Coriobacteriaceae > Collinsella. The sequence goes on from CAJMPZ010000003.1 coordinate 11,300, forward strand.
CATGCCCAGAACACCACCGTGGCGAGCGTCAGCGCCAGACAGGTCTGACCGCCGACCGTGAGCTCGACCGTCGAGCTCAGCTCCGCCAAAGGAAGAAACTTCACCAGCAAAAAGACAACGATACCCAGCACAAAGCCAATTTCGCGCTTGGTGATCTTAAACGCCTTCTTTTCCGCTTCCATCTCCCCACCTTTCTTGTTGGGGGCGCTCCGGATTCGCAGCCACGTTGCCACTTAAAAAGGGGCGCCCGTTATCGGACACCCCTTACGTTGCGCTGTGTTGTGGCAATACAGTCAAGCGGGATTTTTGGATGAGAAGCGATCCTCTGGACAAAAAGCGTCACAACATTCGACGCTTTTCCTCGTTTTCGAGATTTTCATCAAATGTTGTGACGGTTTGGATGTGGCAAAGGGACTGTCTTTTTTCACATAGCGAGGGCTGCGCGGATGGAGGGGACCTCCAGAGCCTCGCGGAGCCAGGGGGCCAGCTGCTCGGGGTGACCCTGCAGGTAGCCTTTAAGCTCGGACGGGGCCACGCGGCGCACTTCCGAGATCTCCTCTTGGTTGATATGCAGCTCACCCGGCTCAACATGGGCAAGGTAGACCTCGCACCACTCGCACTCGCAGCGGTCGTCGCCGTGGTCCTCGCGATACACCACGTGACCGAGGTGCTTGAGCTGGTCGGGCTCGCGCGTAATGCCGAGCTCTTCGTTGATGCGGCGCGCCGTGGCGGCGGCGACGTCCTCGCCCGGCAGCGGATGCCCCGCGCAAGCATCCGCCAGCACCCCGCCCCACAGGCGCTTGAGCGGGCTGCGACGGCAGAGCAGCAGGCGCGCGTCCTCGCCCTGGCCCTCGACCAGCAGCGTCAGAAATGCCTGATGCAGGACACCATCGCCGGCATGGGCCTCAATGCGATCGACGGGGCCAAGTGCCTCGCCGGTCGCGGCATCAACCGCCACGACCTCGGCGCCCGCGCCGCCCTCATCCCAGCCGGCGCGCAAGATGCGGGCCGCGGCGTCTTCGAGTGCGGCGATGAGCTCCTTGGTGGTAGTGAGCACGCGCTGCAGGTCATCCGCGGTCGCGTGCTCGACATGAAAGCCCGTGCTTGCAACTACCGGCACGCCAAAGCGCGTGGCCAGCGCCGCCGCGATATCGTGCGCCGGGATCTCGTCTCGATGGCACGGAACGGCCAGGATGCTCACCGTCGCCGTACGGCCGGGCTCGGGGCGCGGAATGGCCTGCGCCGTGGCGCCCAGGTGTGCGAACTCCGGCGAGCAGGCGTACACCGCCATGCCTCGCGGCGTCACCGTCAGCTGGGCCTCGAGCGCAAACTTGCCCTCGCCCACCGCAACCTTTGTCGTATGCATACCCATGGGATCTCCTGTCGCCCGCAATGTACCTGAGACCATCTTCGCCTGTATTGCGACTATACAGGCAAGCACAGCCTGCGACAAAGGGGGCAGGCACCTGACACATTCTGTTAGAGTTGCAGGGATTGAATCCCGCTTATTCATGCGACATTGGAGTGACAACCTTGACCGCCGCAACCACGTCTAAAAGTAAGTCAACCGCCGCCGCGCTCTCCCCCGCGCGCACCAAGCTCTGCCTGGCGCTGCTCGTGCTGTTGGGATTCTCGCTCGGCTGCTCAGAGTTCGTGGTCATCGGCATCGAAAGCGACTTGGCAACGGAACTCGGCATATCACTTGCCACTGCAGGCCAGCTCATCAGCGTGTTCGCGCTCGTCTACGCCATCGCTACGCCGGCGCTTGCGCTCAGCACGGGGCGATTCCGCCGCTACCAGCTGCTCGTGTGCTACAGCATCGTCTTTGTACTCGGCAACCTGGTCATGGCGTTGGCGCCCAACTTCCAGGTGCTGTTTATCTCGCGCATTGTCCTGGGCTCTGTCTCGGGCGCGCTGCTCGCCGTGGGCGTGACGTACATCCCAGAGCTGCTGTCCCCGCAGCAAACTTCGCTTGCCATCTCGGTGGTATATGGTGCGTTTTCCGTGGCAATGGTCTTTGTCACTTCGATCGGCAAGTTTGTGGCCGACACGCTCGATTGGCACGTGGCCATGTACGGTACGCTGACCTTTGCCGTTTTGATCTGCGGAGCGCTCGTGGCGTTTATGCCGCGCGCCGGACAGACCGACGAACCCGCTACCTTCCGCGAGCAGGCGGGTCTGCTACGCGAACCGAGCATCATCACCGGCATGCTTATCTTTTTGTTTGGAGTGGGCTCGGTCTATGTATTCTACGGCTACGTTACGCCTTATCTTGAGCAGGTGCTGGGTATGGGCACTGTTCAGGCGAGCACCACGCTTATGGCCTACGGCGTGTTCTGCCTGATCTCAAACATCCTGGGCGGATGGATCGATGCGCGCTTTGGCATGAAGGCGCTGCTTGTGACGTTTGTGCTGCAGGCTGCGGCGTTACTCGGGCTGTTTGCCGTGGGCAGCACCATGCCGCTCGCGCTGGTCTTTGTCTTTAGCTTGGCGCTGCTCATGTACCTATTCTCGGTCTCGTGCATCACACACTTTATGGACGTGGCACGCAGCCGCCATCCCAAGTCAATGGTACTCGCAAGTTCGGTTGAGCCCATGGCATTTAACGTCGGCATTTCGTTTGGCACCGCAGTGGGCGGCGCCGTGGTAAGCGGAGTTGGCATTGCCTACGTGGGCGCCGTGGGCGCCGCGTTCTCGCTTGTGGCCTGGGCACTCACGCTGGTGACGATTAAGTTGGCTCGCTGGGAGCGCAAGCGGGCGAGGGCGTAAGCGCAGATGCGATACTCGAGCTCGATGATGGCGATCGAAAGGAAACCGCATATGCAACGTGTACTGTTTATCTGCCATGGGAACATCTGCCGCTCGACGATGGCTGAGTCAGTGCTTACCGAGCTCGTGCGCCGCGCTGGGCGCGAGGGCGAGTTTGCCATTGATTCCGCTGCGACGTCGACGAGGAGATTGGCAACCCGCCGCATCATGGCACTGTTGCCAAGCTGCGCGAGGTCGGGATTCCCGTCGTTGCCCACCGCGCGCGCCAGGTGCGTCGCGCGGAGTATGGCGACTGGGATCACATTGTCTATATGGATGCTGAGAACGCGCGCGGCCTGCGTCGCATCTTTGGCGACGACCCCGACGACAAGATTACGCGCTTGCTCGATTGGACCGAGCGCCCCGGCGACGTGGCCGATCCCTGGTACACCGGCAACTTCGATGCCACCTACCGCGACGTGCTCGACGGTTGCACTGCTATGCTCGAGCAGCTGTAATCGATGAAATGCAGAGTTTTTAGAGCCACAAATCGGATGAAATGCAGAAATTTGACCTTACTCGCGCACAGAACAACGACGACAACGCCTAAGCGTAGGCATAAGCGAAGTCGGAATTCCCATATACAAATCGAGCGTGGTTTTTCTCCCGCATATAAATCGAGCGTGGATTTTCTCCCACTTTGAGCGTTCAAGTGCGCTCTAAACGGGAGAAAATCCACGCTCATTTTCTCGGCGGGAGATAATCCACGCTCAACTACTCGTCGACGATCTCGGCAAGCCAAACGTTCAACGTATCGACCTCGGGGCAGCAGAACTTTGCCGTACCGGGCTCGTTGCCGGGCACGGTTCCGCCATAGCGCAGGATATCGATATAGGGAAAGCCCACGTGGCAGGCCATGGCGCACATCTTGCCGCGGTCTCGATCAAAGTCAAAGACATCGCCCGGCTTGTGCCCGTGATGGCAGCGGCACGTCCCCAGCTGGTCCACGCAGCTCACGCGGATACGCGGACGCTTGCCACGCGGCGCGCCGAGCGGTCTGTTCTCGCCCGCAGGCTTGACGCCGCCCTCACCAGCATTACTCATGGTCAATCACATCCAGGCAGGCCTCGATGGGAAGGCCGGCCGACTTGTCCTCTTGGTCGGCATTGCGCTCGATAAGCTCAGCCACCACACGCATGGCATCGGACGTCGCGCGCTGCAGACTCCAACCTGCCATAACGCGGCCGACGAGCACCGCCGAAAACGTGTCGCCCGTGCCCGGGAAATAGACCGGAATGAGCTCAAAGGGAATCGTGAAGTACTCCCCCGCCACATGGTCGTAACCGATAACCGCGTTCGTGCCATTGACCACGGCGCTCGTAATGACTACCGACTTGGCACCCAGCTCGCGCACGGCGTCCACAAGGGCGCGGGCCTCATCGGGCGTGATCTGCTCTGCAATAGGCGCATCGGTGAGCAGACAGGCCTCGGTGTAGTTGGGCACCGCGTAGTCTGCGCACTCCAGCAGGTGCTGCATAAGGCCAATCGTGGACTCGGGCACACCGGCATAGAGCTTGCCGTTGTCGCCCATGATGGGGTCGACGAACACCTTGGTGCCCTTTTGCGCGCGACGGTGGCAGAAGTCCGAAATAATGCGCGTCTCTTCCTCGGTCACGATAAAGCCGGTCGAGATGGCGTCGAACTCAAAGCCGAGCTCCTCCCAGATAGCGAGGCTTTGGCGCACGTACTCAGTGGTGTCGTGGATGTAGAACTTGGGGTAGTTGAGCGTGTCGGAAACGAGCGCCGTCGGCAGGTTGTGAATGCGATAGCCCATGTGCGACAGCACCGGCAGCATGGCAGAAAGCGCGACCTTGCCGTAGCCGCACATATCGTTGATCAGCAGCAGCTGAGTGTTCTTCATGAGGGTCTCCCTTGTTTCGGGTGCGGCGCGGCAGCGCCACAGTGCGACTAAGTGTAGCGCAGCGCAACTAAGTCTTATCCTCGGATGTAAGACCAAGTTTGGACGCTATTTTGTTCTTAGATTTTTTCTGACGCCTCTAATTCCAGAAGCTTGGCCTTAGAAGTCTTTTCGCATGGGGCAAAGCCGCCTGTCCCCCCGCACCAAAACTAAATCAATTCGGTACCTTGACAATCAGTTAGGTACCTCTAGAATCACTTAGGTACAGAACAATCCCTCTGTTTAACTAAAGAAAGGAGCATTGCAGCGACATGTGTGTTGAAGCACTCGTCTATCCGCACGAGCCCGGCGGCGACCCGTCACAGCCGGCGGATGCACCCGAAGCGGTTAGCTCAGAAGACAAGCTTGCCAAGCGCATCCTCAATGGCCTGGGCTTTTGCGGCCATTACATGCATTTTCATGGCGGAGGCGTGTCCGGCAAGGCGCCCATCATCTGCCTGCTGGCCAAGCAACCCGGCGGCGAGATGTCGCAGCAGGAGCTCGGCATGCACTTTGACCTCAAGCCGGGATCGCTTTCCGAGATCCTGTCCAAGCTCGAGCTCAACGGCCTCATCGAGCGCAGCCGTAACCCCAAGGATCGACGGCAACTCACCATTCGCCTGACCGAAACCGGCCGGGAAAACGCCCGCATCGACCAGGCGGCCCGCATTCGCTTTAGAGAGCAGGCCTTTAGTGCCCTCACCCACGACGAGCGCGAGCAGCTCGCCGAAATGCTCGAGAAAATCCGTGTAACCTGGGAGGAACTGGATGATTAAAACCCTCATGGGCAGCATCCGCGACTATATGAAAGTCACCGTTGCCACGCCGTTGCTCGTGCTTGGCGAGGTGCTCTGCGAGATGCTGATTCCATTCATCACCGCCAACCTGATCGACGCTATCAAAGACGGCGCCACCGTAGCCGAGATGCTTCCCACCGCAGGCTTTTTGGTGCTCATCGCGCTGACGTCGCTTGCTTTTGGCGCCGCGGCCGGCGTCACCTGCAGCCATGCGAGCTGCGGGTTCGCCAAGAACCTGCGTCACGACCTGTTCTACAAGATCCAGACGTTCAGCTTTGCCAACATCGATGAGTTCTCGAGTTCCTCACTCGTCACGCGTCTGACCACCGACATCAACAACGTTCAGCAGGCCTTTATGATGATCATCCGTATCGCCGTGCGCGCGCCGCTGGTATTGATCTTCGCCTTTACCATGGCGTTTATCATGGGCGGCAACGTCGCCATGGTCTACCTGGTCATCATTCCGCTGTTGGGCTTTGGACTGTTCTTTATCATCTTTAAGGTGCGCCCCATCTTCTCGCGCGTGTTCCACAAGTACGATGCCCTTAATGAGTCCGTCGAGGAAAACGTCACCGGCATGCGCGTGGTCAAGAGCTATGTGCGCGAAGACTTTGAGAAGGAGAAGTTCGCGACCGCCGCGCGCGACGTCCAGATGGACTTCACCCGCGCCGAGAAGCTGCTCGCCTTTAACAACCCCATGATGAACATCTGCGTCAACGGCGCGTTTGTCGTCATCATCTACCTGGGCTCCAAGCTCATCATCACGAGCCAGGGTACGCTGTTCGACGTGGGCCAGCTCTCCTCGACCTTTACCTATGGTTTCCAGATTCTCATGAGCCTGATGCAGCTGTCGATGATCTTTGTCATGGTGACCATGGCCGACGAATCGGCACACCGCATTGCCGAGGTGCTGGCCGCCGAGCCCACGATCGCCGATCCCGCCGAGCCCGTGCTCGAGGTTGCCGACGGTTCCATCGACTTTGACCACGTGAGCTTTAAGTATTCCGCGCATGCGAAACGCCAGGCGCTCGACGATATCGACCTGCACATTACGAGCGGCGAGACCATCGGCATCATCGGCGGCACTGGCTCGGCCAAGTCCACGCTCGTTAACCTCATCGCCCGCCTGTACGACACCACCGAAGGCGCTGTGCGCGTGGGCGGCGTGGACGTGCGCGACTACGACCTGGATGCGCTGCGTCACCAGGTCGCCATGGTGCTGCAGAAAAACGTGCTGTTTAGCGGCACCATCGCCGAGAACCTGCGTTGGGGCGACCCGAACGCCACCGACGAGGAAGTCCGCGAGGCAGCGCATCTGGCCTGCGCCGACGAGTTTGTCGACGGTTTCCCCAAGGGCTACGACACCTGGATCGAACAGGGCGGCTCTAATGTTTCGGGCGGTCAGAAACAGCGCCTGTGCATTGCACGCGCCCTGCTGCGTCGCCCCAAGATCTTGATCCTGGACGACTCCACCAGCGCCGTCGACACCAAGACTGACGCCAAGATTCGCGCAGGTCTGGCAAGCTATCTGCCCAACACGACCAAGATCATCATCGCCCAGCGCATCAGCTCCGTGCAGGACGCAGACCGCATCATTGTCATGGAGGGCGGCCGCATCGCACAGATCGGCAACCACGAAGAGCTGCTCAAGACGAGCGAGATCTACCGAGAGACCTTTACCTCGCAAAACAAGATGTCTGCCGAAGGTACGCAAGACGCCGACGACGTCTCTGGCGACGCGAACACGGCGGCAGACAACACCGACATGACCGCAACGCAAGCTCAGACCCAGGAAGGAGGCGAGGCACATGAGTAAGGCAACGACCGCCGAGCGCGCGCTCAACCGTAAGGGCGGCACCATGTCGCGCCTCATCAAGACGCTCTTTGGCTTCTATCCCGTGCTTTTGCCCCTTGTCGTCGCCGGCGTGGTGCTCTGCGCCATCATCAACTCCATCGGCGCGACCTTCCTGCAGAGCGCCCTGCAGATTATTAGCGAATCGTGGCAGTCGGGCGATTGGGAAGCCGCACGGCCCAAGATTCTGCAGCTCGTGACCACCCTCGCCTGCATTTACGGCGTCGGCGTCCTGTCCTCGCTCTTCTGGAACCGCGCCATGGCTATCGTCACGCAGGGCTCGTTGGAGAAGCTTCGCGAGATGATGTTCAACCGCATGCAGGACCTGCCGATCCGCTACTTTGACACGCACCAGCGCGGCGATACCATGAGCCACTACACCAACGACATCGACACGCTGCGTCAGATGATCAGCCAGTCGCTGCCCAACCTGCTCATGACGATCATCATCATCGTCACGGTGTTCTTTATCATGCTGTACTACAGCGTGTGGATGTGCCTGGTCATCATCGCCGGCGTCGTCTTTATGACCTTTATGACCAAGCTGCTCGGCTCCAACTCCGCGCGCTTCTTCATTGCGCAGCAGACCGAGCTCGGCGTGGTCGAGGGCCATATCGAGGAGGTCATGAACGGCCAGAAGGTCGTCAAGGCGTTCTGCCACGAGTCTGCCGCCGAGGCCGATTTTGACGAGCGCAACGAAAAGCTCTTTGAGGTCTCCCAGAAGGCCAACATGTACGCCAACATCCTCATGCCCATCCTTATGAACCTGGGCAACCTGCTCTACGTGCTGGTGGCCCTTGCCGGCGGCATTTTCCTTGCGCTGGGCGTGCCCAACCTGAGCATCTCGGGCATGGCGCTGTCCATCTCCGTCGTAGTGCCGTTCCTCAATATGACCAAGCAGTTCTGCGGACAGATTGGCCAGATCTCGCAGCAGATCAACGCCGTGGTCATGGGCCTTGCCGGCGCCGACCGCATCTTTGAGCTCATCGACGAGGAGCCCGAGGCCGACGAGGGCTACGTGACGCTCGTCAACGCGCAGGTGAACCCCGAGACTTGGGAGTTCGAGGAGGCGGACCACCACACCGGCATGTGGGCGTGGAAACATCCGCACCGCGCAACCGGCGAGATCGAGTACGTACCGCTGCGCGGCGACCTGGTCATGGACAACGTCGACTTTGGCTACACGCCCGACCACGAGGTGCTGCACGGCGTGTCCGTGTTTGCCAAGCCGGGCCAGAAGGTCGCGTTTGTCGGCGCCACCGGTGCCGGCAAGACGACCATCACCAACCTCATCAACCGCTTCTACGACATCGCCGACGGCAAGATCCGCTACGACGGCATCAACGTCAACAAGATCCGCAAGGCCGACCTGCGCCGAAGCCTGGGCGTCGTGCTGCAGGACGTGAACCTGTTCACCGGCACCGTGATGGATAACATCCGCTACGGCAACCTGGATGCCACCGACGAGGAGTGCATCGCGGCGGCCAAGCTTGCCGGCGCGGACGACTTTATCACACGCCTGCCCGACGGCTATGACACCATGCTCACCGGCAACGGCGCCCAACTGTCGCAGGGCCAGCGTCAGCTAATTTCGATCGCACGCGCCGCCGTCGCCGATCCGCCGGCGATGATCCTGGACGAGGCCACGAGCTCCATCGACACCCGCACCGAGGCCATCGTACAGGCGGGCATGGACAAGCTCATGGAGGGCCGCACGACGTTTGTCATCGCACACCGCCTGTCCACCGTGCGCAACTCCGACGCGATCATCTGTCTGGATCACGGCCGCATCATCGAGCGCGGCAACCACGACGAGCTGATCGCCAAGCGCGGGTATTACTACCAGCTGTACACGGGAGCGTTTGAGCTGGAGTAGGAACGGTTACTGACGGAGGGTGCCCCGGGGCGGCGGGGTAATTCCTCCGTGCTCAAACATTCTCGCTTCGCTGCGAAACTGCGCGCGGAGGAAATACCCCGCCGCCCCGGGGCACCCTCCTGCGCGCAATCAGCCCGTTGTTTAAAACGGAATAAAGGTTAGTGAGGCCCTGGCCGTTTGGCCAGGGCCTCGTTTTGTGTGAGCTACTTGAGGAATTGGGCAATGGCGTTGACGAATTTTTGGACTTGGAGGGTGGGCTCGAGCGGGTAGTGCAAATAGACCGGCACCTCGCGGCCGCACAAAAACGGTACGCCCACAAAGGCCGGGTGCACGCCCGACCACGCTCCGCAGGTGAGCACCGCGTCGCCCTTTTCCTCCGCCTCGTTAAAAAGCGCAAAGTCAAAGCTGTCCACGTCGATCACGTCCACGCCGCCGTCGGCCAAAAGATCGATACGCAGGCTGTCCATGGCGTCGTTGCCGTGACGAAGCACGCGCAGGCGCATACCCTCCAGGTCGGCAACCGTGATGCGCGTCTTGCGCGCGAGTCGGCTTGTGCGCGGCACGTCGATATAAAACGGCACGGTAACGATGCGAAGCTTTTGGCAGGCGTCTCCCCAGCGCGGGGTCGAAAAACTCGACTGCACCACGTCGACCTCGCGTCCCAGACTGCGCATAACGGTCTCGTGCTCATCGTAAAGGTCCCCCACCGGCACAATCTCAAAACGCAAACGCGGTTCCATGTCGTGCAGCTGCGGCCATAGCGCGAGTGTATGGCGCCCCGGGCACATCATCGACACACCCAGGCGCACGGCGCCGCCATCGCCCGCCGCGCGTCGGGCACGACGCAGTGCGTCCTCGGACTGGCGCATGATCGAGCGCGCGTCGTCCACCAGCAGAGCACCCGCCGGCGTCACCTTGACGCCCGAATGCGAGCGCTCGAACAGCGTGATGCCGAACTCGGCCTCGAAGCCCGAAACCTGCTTGACGAGTGCCGGCGTCGACACGCGCAGCTTTGCCGCGGCACGCGAGAAACTTCCCAGCTCCGCGGCGGCCGAAATAGCGTCAAGTCGTCGATCGTACACGTCAATCTCCCGTTTTCGCACGCGCGGGCCCACAGCACCGCAGGGGGTCGTTTTCGCAGGTCACGCGCTCAATTGAGAACAAACCTCAATGTACAGTGTAAACCTACGGTTAACGTCATTCTAACAAATATGCAATTCACCTGCGCGAACGCTAAGCATACGATAACCAGCGAAAACCACGTGGGTCGGTTAATGGGAGCGACCCACCGGGAGGCACAAGAAGGGAAGTTCCTATGAGCAACTGGCTTAAGCTCGAGGGCGATGTCTGCGCCGTGACCGGCGCACTCGGCGGTATGGGCGTCGAGATTTGCCGCGAGTTCGCCCGCAACGGCGCCAACGTCGTCCTGCTCGATCTGGACGAGGAAAAGGTCAAGGCCGCAGCCGCTGACCTCGCCGCTGAGTTTGGCATCCACGCCGAGGGCTACAAGATGAACGCCACCGACGAGGCCGAGGTTCAGGCCGCCGTCGATGCCACCATCGCCGACTTCGGCCGCGTCGACGTCCTCGTCAACACCGCCGGCATCCTGCGCTTCGCAGCCATGGAAGACCTGCCGCTCTCCGACTGGAACGAGGTCATCAACGTCAACCTCACCGGCTACTTCATCACCTCGCAGCGCTTTGGTCGCGAGATGATCAAGGCCGGCCAGGGCCGCCTGGTGCACATCTCCACCGTCGCCAGCCACTCCCCCGAGACGTTCTCGGGCGTGTACAGCTCCACCAAGGCCGGCGTCAACATGATGTCCAAGATGCTCGCCGCCGAGTGGGGCCCCTACGGCGTGCGCTCCAACTGCGTCGAGCCCTGCTTCGTTAAGACCCCGATGTCGGCCAACTTCTACGCCGACCCCGAGGTCGAAAAGAGCCGCAGCCGCCTGATCGCCACGCGCCGCATCGGCGAGGTCAGCGATATCGCCAACGCCGTGATGTTCCTGGCGTCCAAGCGCTCGGACTTTACCACCGGCGACGCCATCAAGGTCGATGGCGGCTTCTCCAACATGATGGGCGACCTCACCGCCAAGCCCGGTGGCCGTCGCGCATACGCCGACAACTACCTTAAGAACAAGGGTGTCAAGCTTTGGTCCGACGAGTCCGGCGTCGCAAAGCCGACTGACCAGTAAACCAGCCTGACAGGGAGGCTCGCGGTGACGCCCGCCTCTCCCCCGCATCGATTAGAAAGAGTCCAATGGCTTCCACCAACTCCAACAAGGGTCGCGCCGTCGTGCTTTCCGCCGCGTGCGTCACCATGTTCTTCATCAGCTCCATCGCGTTGTATTCCGTCGTGAGCAAGAACCTGCTCGCCGTCTACCCCGAGTGGTCCAGCGCCCTCACCTGGGCTTTCCCGGTCTTTCAGACCATCATGGCCGTGACGGGCATCTTCGCCGGCCGCATCTCCGATAAGATCGGCCCGCGCAACGTCGTGATCGCCGCCGCCGTGTGCTACGGTCTGGGCTGGTTCATGTCCGGCACCGTCACCGAGCCGTGGCAGTTCTACCTGTGGTTCTCGCTCGTCGCCGCCATCGGCAACGGCCTGGGCTACAACCCGGCGCTCACCACCGGCCAAAAGTGGTTCATCGACAAGAAGGGCCTCGCCTCCGGTATCACCCTGGCCGCCTCCACCGCCGGCCCCGCCGTCCTGTCCCCGGTGCTCGCCTCGCTGCTCATCCCGAGCCTCGGCATCTTTGGCGCCCTCAAGGCACTCGGCGTCATCTTCTTTGTGACGATCGCCGCCTCCGCCCTGCTCCTGAAGGCCCCCAAGGGCGGCTGGCTGCCCGAGGGCTTCGAGGCCCCCAAGGGCGGCGCGCATGCCGGCACCTTCGGCGACCTCACCCCTGGTGAGATGGTCAAGACCCCACGCTTCTGGGTCCTCATCGTCACCTTCGCCTTTGCCGCCACCGCAGGCACCCTGCTCGTGGGCAAGGTTGCCTCCATCGCCGCCGTCCAGCTCTTCGCCGACCCCACGAGCGCCGCGGCTGTCGCCCTCGGCGGCGTGGTGGTCTCCGTCAACACCTGCGCCAACCTGGTCGGCCGTCTGTCCTTTGGCCAGATCATCGACAAGCTCGGCGCCTACAAGTCGCTGCTCATCAGCCTTGTCGTGACCATCGTCGCGCTCGTCATCATGTCGATGAGCTTTACGCAGAGCATGTTCTTTGTGGCGCTCGCCCTGCTCGGCTTTAGCTTTGGCGCCCTGCTCGTCATCTACCCGCCGCTCACCGGTGGCGCCTTTGGCACCAGCAACATCGGCGTCAACTACGGCATCATGTTTTTGGGCTACGCCGCTTCTACCTGGATCAGCCAGCCCATCACCGCCGTGCTGTATCACGCCGAGGCCGGCAGCGCCGCCTACCAGCAGTCCTTCTACGGCGCCATCGTGATTGCCGTCATCGCCGTCGTACTCACCGTCTACATGATGGTCTCCGACAGCAAGAAGAAGTCCGCTTAGTTTTGCTTGACGCGGCAAGGGCCGTTCTCTTGCCGCATTCCACCGGTCACCAGTATTAAGGAGTCGAAATGTCTGAGCTCAACCCCGTCCGCATTGCCGTTATCGGCGCCGGTGCCATGGGCCGCAACCACATCCGCTTTGTCACCGAGGAGCCCGAAGCCGAGCTCGTCGCCATCGCCGACGCCTTTGAGGGCGCCCGCGCCACGGCCGAGGCCGCCGGCGTGCCGTTTTACACCGATCCCGCCCAGATGATGGACGAGGTCAAGCCCGAGGCCGTCATCATCGCCACCCCCAACGACCTGCATCTGGGCGTTGCCCGCGAGGCCATCAAGCGCAACATCGTGCCGCTGGTCGAAAAGCCGATCTCCAACGATCTTGAGGATGCCCAGGCCTTCGCCGCCGAGGCCGAGACCGCCGGCGTGCCCGTGCTCGTGGGTCAGCACCGTCGCCACAACCCCTTCGTCAACAAGGCCAAGGAGATCATCGAGTCCGGCGAGCTGGGCAAGCTCACCGTGTCGAGCTTCCACTACATGATCTATAAGAATGACGAGTACTTCGATGTCGAGTGGCGCCACAAGAAGGGTGCCGGCCCGATCCTGGTTAACCTGGTTCACGACGTCGACCTGCTCCGCTATCTGCTGGGCGAGCCCGTTGCCGTCCAGGGTATGCAGTCCAGCGCCGCCCGCGGTTTTGAGACTGAGGACTCCGCCGTGGTCAACGTCCGTTTTGCCGATGGCGCGCTCGCAAGCATGACCATCTCCGATGCCACCGCCAGCCCCTGGAACTGGGAGGCCACCGCTCGCGAGGACCCGCAGTACCGTCCCTTCGACGCCGACGCCTACTTTATCGGCGGAACCTTGGGCGCCCTTTCGCTGCCCCGCCTGCACCAGTTCTCCTACGACGGCGCCTCCAACTGGCACAAGCCGCTGCAGATGGAGATTCCGGCCGTGGACCCGGCGCTGCCGCACAAGATGCAGCTCAAGCACTTTGTGAAGGTTGTCCGCCGTGAGGTTGAGCCCGTCGTGACCCCCGCCGACAACGTCAAGACGCTCACGCTTCTCAACGCCATCAAGGAGGCCGCCGAGACCGGCCAGCTCGTCGAGCTGTAATGCCTTGAGAGCGGCCGCGGCAGAAACCCCATGCCGAGTCCCTCGGTCCGCCACAAATAAGCCCCTCTTCTTTGCCCCGCGAGCAGCCTCCTGCCCGCGGGGCATTTTGCTACGTTTCCAATGATTTTTCTGGGACGGGGGACTTTTTGCACCTTAGCTTGATTCGTTCGCCACGAAATGTGCCTATCTACTACGTTTAACCAATCACCCTCATCCATACCGAATTTCGCGAAATAAAAACCGCAGGTAAACGGCTTGCGCATTTTCGGAAAACCGGGGGATGGTCGACCCACACGGTTCAAACGTAGTAGATAGGCCGCTTTCGTGGTCCCGCGCCAAAACAGTCTTTTTTGAGCGAAGTGGCAGGTGGTATCCTTGGTAGCTCTGTGCTGCAAACGCACCTCAAACGCAAGGAGTCCCATGGATCTTATCGCCCAGCTCGCGCGCGAGCTCAACCTTAAGGCCGCCAACGTCGAGGCGGCCGTCAAGCTCATCGACGAGGGAAACACCATTCCCTTTATCTCGCGCTACCGCAAGGAAGCCACGGGCGGCATGGACGATGTCGCCCTGCGCGCGCTCGACGAGCGCCTGTCCTACCTGCGTAATCTTGAGCAGCGCAAAGAGGACGTCATTCTGCTCATCGGCGCCCAGGGCAAGCTCACGCCCGAGCTCGAGCAACAGATTCGCGAGGCCACACAGCTCCAGCGTGTCGAGGACCTCTACAAGCCCTACCGCAAAAAGCGCATGACCCGCGCGCAGAAGGCACGCGAGGCCGGCCTGGAGCCGCTCGCCAACATGATCATCATGCAGGCCTCGGCCAAGGGCAGCGCGCTCGACGCCGCCGCGGACTACGTCAACGAGGAGGCCGGCTTCGACACGCCCGAAAAGGCGCTCGCCGGCGCCGCCGACATCGTGGCCGAGACGGTGGCCGAAGATCCCGAGAACGTCGCCGACCTGCGCGCCTTTACGCAAAACACCGCCGACATCGTCGTCGAGGCCACCGACCCCGCCGAGAAGACCCCCTACGAGCCGTACTACAGCTATGATGAGCCGCTGCGCCGTATACCCAACCACCGCGTGCTGGCTATCGACCGCGGTGAGCGCGAGGGCAAGCTCCGCGTGCGCGTGAACGTCGACGGCGCTGCCGCTACGGCACGCCTCGGCAGCCGCTGGCCCCGTCGCCAGGGCGTGTTTGCTCCCGTCTTTGACGCCGCCATCGCTGACGGTTACAAGCGTCTCATGGCCCCCTCGCTGGAGCGCGAGGCCCGCGCCAAACTCACCGTTCGTGCCCAGACCGAGGCCATCAACGTCTTTGCCAAGAATCTCGAGGGCTTGCTCTCGGCGCGCCCCGTGCGCGGCGCCCGCGTGCTCGCGCTCGATCCGGGCTACCGCACCGGCTGCAAGGTCGCCGTCATGGACGAGACCGGCAAGCTACTCGACCACGGCGTGGTCTATCCCACCAAGCCGCGCCACGACGTCGCCGGCACCAAGCGCGAGCTCGCCCGCCTCGTCAAGAAGGACAGCGTCAACACCATCGTCATCGGCAACGGCACCGCCAGCCGCGAGACCGAGGAAGTCGTCTCGGAGTTTATCGCCGAGCAGGCGCCTGGACTGCGATACACCATCGTCAACGAGGCCGGCGCGTCGGTGTACTCCGCCTCCGAGCTCGCCAGCCAGGAATATCCAGACCTGGACGTCACCGTACGTGGCGCCATGAGCTTGGGTCGTCGCCTGCAGGACCCGCTGGCAGAGCTCGTTAAGATTCCGCCCCAGTCCATCGGCGTGGGCCAATACCAGCACGACCTTGACCAGGCCGAGCTTTCGCGCACCCTGGGCCACGTGGTGGAGGACGTCGTCAACCGCGTAGGCGTCGACGTAAACACCGCAAGCGCAAGCCTGCTGGGCTACGTGTCGGGCATTACGCCGAGCGTGGCCAAGAACATCGTGGCCTACCGCGAGGAAAACGGCGCCTTTACCGATCGCCGCCAGCTTAAGAAGGTCCCCAAGCTGGGACCCAAGGCATACCTCAACGCCGCGGGCTTCCTGCGCATTAGCGGCGGCAAGAACCCGCTCGACGCGACGAGCGTCCACCCCGAAAGCTACGAGGTGGCCACGTCCGTCCTGGAACGCGCAGGCGTTAAAGCCAGCGAGCTCAGCCGCGGCGGCGTGCCCGACATCGAGCGCCGCCTGGGCAGCATCTCGACGCTGGCAAGCGACCTGGACTGCGGCACCCTAACGCTCATCGACATTGTCAACGAGCTCAAGAAGCCCGGCCGCGACCCGCGCGACGACGCACCCGAGGTGGTCTTTAGCCGCTCGGCGCTTTCCATCGACGACCTGGAACCCGGCATGGAACTCAAGGGCACGGTGCGCAATGTTGTGGACTTTGGCGCCTTCGTCGACGTGGGCGTGCACCAGGACGGCCTCGTACACATCTCCAAGCTGGCCAACCGCTTCGTCAAGCACCCCAGCGACGTGGTGCGCGTCGGTGACACGGTCAAGGTGTGGGTTGAAAAGGTCGATCGCGACCGCAAAAAGATCTCCCTCACCATGGTGCAGGGGAAGTAAACCGCCAAAGCAAGGGTCTCCCCTCTCGCGACGTGCAAAATCGCGAGTATTCTGCAAATTCCACCGTTCCGGATGCCCCTCAGAGACGAAAAAGCAAGAAACAGCCCCCGTTTTAGCGTCATCAGAGCCAAAACGGGGGCTGTTCCATGCTTCACCCAGCTGGTAAAAGCCTTTACCTTGCTGAATACTCTCAATTTTGCACGGCGCAGGCGGGGGTACCTTTGTCCACGGCAGGATATGGAAGCCTATCACCAACCTACCGGCAAGTTCGTGTCGGCAGCCCCGGCCTTTCCTTTGCCTAGCGCGACCCTCGCGAAGCGCGTGAGCGATAAGGAAAGGAAAGGCCGGGGCGAACAACCCGCGATGTAGCCAGCGTTCGCGTTACGGCAGGATATGGAAACCGAGCGAGGCGATATCCTTGGCAAAACCGCGCACGGTGTTGAGCGAGACCTCGTACGGGTCGCGACCGATGTTCTTGCGCTTGGCCAGGATGCTGTTGGGCACCGTAATGATCTGGCAACCGCATCCTTCCGCCTGGTAGATATTGATAAGCTCACGCGTGGACGCCCACAGGACCTCGCAGTTGGGCTTGGCGGCAGCCTTCTTGACCGACTCCGTCATAAACGGAATGGGGTCGACGCCGGTATCGGCGATGCGTCCGGCAAAGAGCGAGATGATGGACGGCGTCTCGGCGTCAACGGCCTCCACCATCTCGTCGACCTGCGCAGGCGTAAAGATGGTGGTGACGTTGACCTTGATGCCGTCGGCCGAAAGCTTGCGCACTAGCTCGGCGGTGGACTCACCCTTGGTGGTCACGCACGGAATCTTGACGTAGACGTTATCTGCCCAGGTAGCGATCTCGCGGGCCTCGACCTCCATGGTCTCGACGTCGTCGGCAAAGACCTCAAACGACACGGACACATCGGTGATGTGGGCCAGGACCTCCTTGGCAAACGCGCGGTAATCCGTCACGCCGCCCTTCTTCATAAGGGACGGGTTGGTCGTGAAACCCTGAACGTTGCCGTTCTCGTACATGTCGAGCATGCCCTCGAGGTTTGCACCGTCAGCGAACACCTTGATTGCCATCTGCCTGATTCCTTTCGTTAGCATACGGCCGATAAACTGCTAAACACTTTACCTACGTTTATCAAGGCGTGAGCTGCGGTTTTTTATCTTCTCGGCGAACGGCATAAACGCTTTAGCGTTTTTGAGCACACCCTCCAGCGGCAAAACGATTTTGCAGGGCGAGCCGATTTGAGCCGCCCGCCGCGGGTGAACGGTAATTGGACGGTTCCCGCTAGATCAACCCAAAGTGGCGCATGGCGGTGACGGTACCGTCGTGTGCGACGTCGTCGGTCACGTAGTTGGCGACCGCCTTGACCTCGGGCATGGCGTTGCCCATGGCAACAGCCGTCTCGACGGCGGCGAGCATGCCCAGGTCGTTGCCCGAATCGCCGAAGCCAAAAGTGCGCGCATTTCCCTCGCGGCCCAGATACGCCAGCGCTCGCGCCACGCCCACGCCCTTGTCGATGCCCTTGGGGCTCAGCTCGCGGTTTGCTTGCTGGGCTCGCTTGGAAGCTCGGCGGTAAACGCGTCTCCCAGTCAATCCGGCACCGCCGAGGCAAACCCCACACGCGCCCGCCAACGCAAAGGTCCGGCGGGACGCACCTAGCATCCCGCCGGACCGTCACTCGTCCAGGAGGCCACCGCGACGAACCTCTAGATCTTCGCAAGCTCCTCGGAGATGACGCGGCAGACGTCCTCAGCCTGAGGCATCACGCCGTACATCTCGAAGAAGCCGTGGTCGCAGCCGCGATAGCGAATCGCGGTGACATCAACGCCCGCATCCTGCAGCCTCTTCGCGAACAGCTCATCCTGATAGCGCAGGTAGTCATACTCGGAAGAGATGATGACCGTGCGGGGGAACGCGCTCACGTCCTCCGCGAACAGGGCAGACACCCTCGGGTCGAGCATCTCCTCCGCATTGCCGTTGGTGTACATCAGCGGCAGGTCATCATTGGCATTGCGAATGCGATCCACCCTGCTCAAAGCCTCGATCCTCTGGTCGTTCACAATCTCATAGAGGTCATAGGACCATTCCTCCGGAACGGGGCCGCCGTCGACGAGCGGATACAGCTCGGCCACGAGCTTGATCCTGTCCGCATGGGACCCGTCGAGGACGACGGCGTTGGTCAGGCTTCCGCCCGCGGAGTCGCCAGCCACGGCGACCCGCGTCGCGTCGACACCCAGCTCATCCGCATGCTCGACAAGCCAGTCGAGCGTCTTCACGCAGTCCTCGACACCACCGGGGAACATCGTCTCGGGAGACAAGCGGTACTCCGGGTAGATCGCGACGCAGCCCGTTCGCTCCGCGATGTCGCGCAGGCAGTTCTCGTACTGGCCAATGTTGCCCACCATGAAGCCGCCGCCGTGGATGAACACGAGCGCGGCGGAGCCGCACCCGTGGCCCTCGGGCGTGAAGACGTGCAGGGGAATGCCCCTGTCGCCAAAGTTCATGACGACGGTCTTCTTGGCGACGTTCGAGCCCCTCACGACATGGGTCTCCTTGTTGGGAGCGGAGCGCCACGCGATCACGTCCACCGGCCCCGCCGGCGCCGGGCCGGCGGCGAGCTTCGCATGGGCGCGCGCGTAGACGCGCGGATCGAGCACGCGCTCGCGCTCGTCTCCCGGCACGGGCTTCAGCAGGAGCTTCAGCCCGTTGGGCTCCACGACCTCCCTAGATCCACGCTCAAGCACTTCAAGCTCGGAAGTGGGGTACTTCCTCTCCTCGGTGCCCATGGCTAGCCGATCTTCAGCTCGTCAAGCTTGGCGTCAAGCTTGGCCATCTCATCGGCGGAAAGCTCCCACTCGAACGTCTCGCAGTTCTGAATCGCGTGGGCGTCCGTGCGCACGCCAACGAGCGCGGTGCCCACGTACTCCTTCTGGGTGCTCCAGTTCACGGCGACCTGTGCCACGGGCTTGTCATGAGCCTCGGCGATCTCGTCCATGACCTTGAGCAGCTCCTGGACGCGCGAGAACTTGGGCTCCTGGAAGTAGTCGTAGAAGCCGCCACGAACATCGCCCTCCTCGAACTTCGGCAGCTCGCGGAACTTGCCCGACAGGATGCCCGCGCCAAGGGAGCCATAGGTGAAGGAGTCGATGCCACGCTCGTAGCCCCACTTGATAAGGTCCTCGGAGGAGCGGTCGACCATGGAGTAGGGCGGCTGCTGGACGTCGACCTGAGCGACCTTCTCGCACTCCTCGATCATCTCGGTCGTGAAGTTGGAGACGCCGATGTGGCGAATCTTGCCTTGCTCCTTGAGGAGCTGGAGGGCGCACATCGTCTCGGAGAACGGGGTCTTGGCGTCGGGCCAGTGCACGAAGTAGAAGTCGATGTAGTCGGTGCGGAGATTGCGCAGCGAGCTCTCGACCTCCCTCATGATGTTCTTGAACGAAGAGTCGCGGTCATAGCCGGCGGCGCTGGTAATCAGGCCAACCTTGGTCGAGAGCAGGTAGCTCTCTCGGTCGACGCCCCTGAGCGCGTTGCCGACGACCTTCTCGGACGCGCCGTTGCCATAGCACGGCGCGGTGTCAATGAGGTTGACGCCGTGATCGAGCATGGTGCGGATGGCGGACATGCTGGCGGCGTCATCGTTCTCACCAAAGGAGTCGCCGCCGATCGCCCAGGTGCCCACGGCGAGCTGGGAGACGTCAACGTCGGAGTTCTTGAGGTGCGTGTAGCGCATATTCTCTCCTTCTAATGGGGCGGCACGCGTCGAATGTCCTCGATCGCGTGCCGCCAGGAATTGCCTTGAACAGGCTTCGGATGATCCGGAAACCGCCTTACACGATGCCCACGAGGCCGAGGACGAGCGCCAGAACCATGATGCCGACCAGGATGATGTTGACGTTCACGTTCTTCTTGCGCAGGAGCCAGAGGACGACGAGCGTAAGTCCCAGAGGCACGATGCCCTTGAAGATCGAGTCGAGGTAGGTCTGGATCATGACGGGGTCGGAGTCCTGAACCGGAATGGACAGGATCGTGTTGAATTGGACGTTCGCCGCGGTCATGGCGCCGATCATCACCAGGCCGATCGTGGAGGTCGCCTTGGTGATGAGCTTCATGAGACCACCCTCGTACATCTCGGAGATGAAGTTGGTGCCCATGCTGAAGCCGAGGTAGGTCATGAAGTATCGGCAGAGGATCGACGGGATGTTGTAGATCAGCAGGAACATGATCGCGCCGAGGGGCGAGCCGCTCATGGCGAGGTTAATGCCGATGCCGGCGGCGATAACACGCAGGACGCCCCAGAAGATTGCGTCGCCGATGCCGGACATCGGGCCCATCAGGGAGACCTTGATACCGTCGATGGACTCGGTGTCGAAGTCTTCGTGCTGCGAGTTCTCCCTCTCCATGGAGGCGACGAGGCCCATGGCGAACGTGCCGACGTTCTGGGTAATGTTGTACCAAGTCGTGTGACGCTTCATGGCGTCGGCACGAGCCTCGGGGTCATCGGCATAGTAGCGGTTAAGCGCGGGCTGGACGGAGTACAGCCAGCCGTCGGCGCCAGCCTTGACGGAACCGCCGGCGCAGGAAGCGAACACGGAGAAGGAGCGCAGGAAAATGCTGTTGAGCATCTTCTTGTCTTCAGGGCTCACATTCTTGGTCAGGTTGCTCATGCGAAGAAATCCTCCTCGTCGCTGGTTACAGAGTCGCCGGAAACGGCCTGGGTGGCCACTCCCTTCTTGGTGAGATCGAAGATCTCCTTGTCGCGGAGGGCGGAGGCAACCGCGATGATGACACCGAGAACTGCGATGGCGATCATCGGGAGGCCGAGGTACTGGTAGAGCGTAAAGCCCAAGAAGAAGTAGATGCTGAGCTCGGTGCTCCACAGCATCTGGAGCAGGAGCGCCATACCAACGGCGGGCAGGAGGGCACCCACGGCGTTGAGGCCGCTCATGACATTGGCCGGAATCTGGTTGACAATGGCGGCAACGGGCTCGGCGCCAAGGTAAACGCCGAGGAAGGCGATGAGGCCAAAGGCGGCGTACTTAACGAACCAGAGAACGAAGTGCTGAAGCGCGAGGCCCTTCTCGTTGCCCTCGGCGGCCATCTTGTCAAAGGTGGCTGCGAAGAACGCGAGGAACACGTTGTTCATGAAGATCGAGAGAAATGCGGTGACGACGCCCACGGGAACGGCCAGTGTGATGGCGGCACCCTGGTCGATACCAGCGCCAACGGTGAAGGCGACGGCGAGGGCGGTCGCGGTAACAGGCTCGGCGGAGATAGCGCCACCAATGTTAACCGCGCCCATGAAGATCGCCTCGAGAGAGGCACCGATGATGGCACCGGTCTTGACGTCGCCCATCAGGAGGCCCGCAACGAGACCTACCACGAGAGGACGCTCGATCATGCACTGACCGAGAACCCAGTTGCCGCCGTAGCAAATCAGCACGGTCAACCAGGCCATTATTGCCAACCCAACCATTTGACTTCCTTTCTTTCATTTCATTTGGCCGCCTGGCCAAATCCCCTTATTTCCCCGCCGCCTCGATCAGACTCTTGAGAGGAGTCTTGGGATTGGACGGGATAAGCTGATGGAAAACCGGAATACCCTGCTCGCAAAGCTCCTTCGCGGCCTCGAGCTCATCCGGGTTGAGCATGATCGTGGAGTTGAGGGCGACCTTGCTATCCGGATCGGACTTGTCGAAGCGGCCGACGTTGGCAACGTTCACGCCCTCAATCTTGCCCGGCGCGCCCTTAACGAGCTCAAGCACGTCACGCACGCAGTTGGTGAGCGCGAAGATGCGCATGGAGTCCGCGCGCGGATCGTTCGCGATGCGGCAGGCATCCGGAACGTCCTTGACGAGGAGTTTCTGGCCCGCCGGCGTACCCATGGAAAGCGTCATGCGAAGGGCGTCGCTCTCCACGGCGTGCTTGTTGGCGACGATGATCCTGGTGGTGTTGAGCTCCTTGGTCCACACCAGGGCGACCTGTCCGTGAATCAGACGGTCATCGACTCGAACCTGAACAATCATTGCTTCCTCTCTCTACTTGTTAGTACTCTCTAATCAAAGAAGTCTCCCTCGGACTCCTCGTTGTCCGCGGCCTTGCTCGGAGGCTCGACGACCTGCATCGTCGCCCTCGCCAGTTCGACGCTCTGCTTGATCGAATCTGCCGTGACCGGCTCGGCGCCGAGGAGCGTCTCGATCACGAGGCCGAGGTTCATACCGGTGACGTGGACGATCCCGCGCTTCTCCGGCTCCATAAGGACGACCTTCTGGAAGACGGAACCACCGTAGATGTCGGTGAAGATGATGGCCTCGTCCTCAGGGCCCACCGAGTCAATAAAGGCCTGGATGCGAGGGATGAAATCGGAGTCGTCCACGTAGCAGTCAACTGCCTCCACCATGTCCGCCATGCCGGTCAGGATTCCGATCGAGCTCCTGATTCCGCTTGCGAGGTGGCCGTGCGACGCGACAAGAACTTTCTTCATCGAGTCTCTCCTAGAGCGAATAGTGGTTGGGGTTCAGAAGCTGGATCTTGCTGACGACGAACGCGCGCATGTCGGGGGCGGCGTCCATCAGGAGGCCTATGCCGTTGCCGTCGTTCTTACCGGAGTTGATGTCCTTCTCGAAGGCGCGGTACATGGAACGGAAGTACTCCGTGGCGATGTTGAACTTACTCATGCCGAGGTTCACGGCCTCCTGGAGCTGCTCGTCGGGGATGTCGGAGCATCCGTGCATGACGAGGGGGACGCTGACGGCCTCCCTGCAGGCCTTGATGCGCTCCATGTCGAGGTTCGGGACCTTGACATAGGGGCCGTGGGCATTGCCGACGGCGATGGCGAGCGAGCCGCAACCGGTGCCCTCGACAAACTCCTCGGCGAGGTTCGGGTCGGTGTAGTGGTCGCTGTTCACGAAGTCGTTGGCGTCAGAGCCGTTGCCGACATGGCCGAGCTCGGCCTCGATGTCGACGTCGAAGATCTTGGCGACCTGGACGACGTCCTTCGTGAGCTGGAAGTTCTCCTCATAGGAAAGTGAGGAGCCGTCGACCATGACGGATGGGAAGCCGGCCTTGACGCCCTTGACGGCGATCTCGTAACCAGCGGAGTGATCCTGGTGGACGGCGACGGGCACGCTCGCGCGCTCGGCGTAATAGCGGGCGGCGAAGGCGATGATGTCGAGGGCGCAGTGGTCCTCGAAGCCAGGCCAGTACTGGATGATGATGGGCATGTGCTCATCCTCGGCGGCCTGGATCGCATAACGGATGGTCTCCGTATTGATGACGTTAATCGCGGGCACGCCATAGTGGTGCTCGGTCGCATGTTGAAGAAGCTCGTTGACCTTGATGAGTGACATCTTTGTCTTCCTTTCACCTGAATAATCATTGGATCGGACAGTTCTCAGCTCGTCAGCTGGTTGAACACGAAGCGAAGCGCGAGGCAGGCAGGCGCTTGCGAGGCGCGGTGGAGCCTATGCGGCCGCCTGGCCCTCAGGCTGCGGCGCCGCGCTTCGACGCCATAGCACGTACGCCACAAGAGCAGCGACTGCAGCAATCGTTGAAGCGAGGGCGAAGGCCAGGAAACCCGCGTGCGTGCCGAGCGCATCGCACGCCCAACCGCCAAACAGGTTCGCAACCACGACGGACAGACCGCTCTGGACCATCGCGAAGGCGCTCTGACCTCGAGCGCGACAATCCTCGTAAGTGTGGTTGGCAATGTAGGTAACGCAGGAGTAGTAGACGGTCATGTAACTCACGCTCTGCAGCAGCTGGCCGCAGACCATGACCGGGACGATGCCGGTGCCCACAAGCACGAGCCTGAGCGCCGCCATGAAGCAGGAAAAGATCAGGAGGTTCATCTCGCCGAAGCGCCTGACCAGCTTGGAGGAAACGAGCAGGATGGGGATCTCGCTCGCAGCGGAGACCGCACTCAGGACGCCCACGAGGTTCTGACCCTCGCCAAGCTCGACCGCGTAGCGGCCCAAGAACGCCCCGATGAAGCCAATCGCGGCCGAACTGATGAAGGCGAAGACCAAGACGAAGGCGATCTCATTGCTGGTGAACAGCGAGAGGAGGCCCTTTCCGTGGGAGACCTTGGGATCGTCCGCGGCATTGGCGCGAATTCCCGCCTCGGGGAGGCGCCACATGTGAGCCGCGAAGACCACCAGCGCGGCGGAGACCACCGTGAACTGGATTTGAGGAGCCATGTCGAGCAGCCGACCGACGATCAGGACGACGATGGCATAGCCGATAGTGCCACCCATGCGAATGCGAGAAAAGTCCAGGCCAGAGCGATCCGCGAGCTCGATGACGAGGGAGTCGCTCAGGGGCAGGAGCCCCGAGAAAAACGCCGAGAATGCAAAGGTTACGAGAAGGACCGGGACGAACGTCGACGCCAGGTAATACAGCGGAGCGAGTACCGCCGCCGCAAGGCAGAGGGCCACGATGACCGCGCGGCGGCGCCCGAGCTTGTCGGCGATCGTCGACCAGAGCGGCTGGATGGCGAGCGCACACACCGGGGTCGCCGCGAGGAGAATGCCGGTCTGGGCCGCGCTGAGGCCGAGGCTCGTGTAGTGAGCGGAGAGAAACGGCGAGTACACGCCCGCGCAGACCCAGTAGAGTACGTTCGCGAAGAACAGCGAAGTCATGCTTGCGTTTGTCTTGGCGTTGTGCATCGTGCTTCTCCCTTCTTGCTCGCCGGGTGCCTGTCTGGGCTTCGAAGTGATTCACCATCTAGCGTGAAACGGAGTTGCGAGGCGTTGAAACAATGTTCTGTTGTTTCATCGTTTTCGTGCCGTTGTTTCACGGCTCATAAGATAGCAGCTCAAGCTGAGATTGCGCCGAGGAAGTACCGATTTACCGTGAACGGTAGGAAATCAGCGGTGAAACGCTATTTCACCGCTGATGAAACATTTTGCTTATTTTTCACCTCTCTTGACCTAAGATACAAAGCAAGCTAGGACCAAGGAGTAACCATGGATAAGACAGGGGATGTGCTCAGCCACATCTGCGCGGTCATGAGCAGCCTATCCCCCTCGGAGAAGGCAATCGCAACGTATGTGCTCGACCACCCGTCGGATGTCGCAACGATGACCGTCCGCGAACTCGCCGCAGAAACCGGTACGTCACCGGCGTCTGTTTCGAGATTCGCAAGGACGCTTGACTACCGAACCTATTCGGACATGCGTCTGGCGCTCGGCATATCCATCAGCAGGGCATCCGGCGAAGAAAAGGCCACGGACGGCAGGATTACTCTGGACGACGTCGAGGGCTCCATCAAGTACGTCCTGTCTCACAAGGTCAAGGAGCTCTCCCAAACCGCCTCGCTCATTGACTCCGATGACTTTTCGGCAGTCGTCAATCTGCTCCACAACGCCAACCTCGTCCTGATCGCGGGCGTCGGCAACTCGATTAACATGGGCGTAAACGCGGCGTTCAAGCTCTCGCAGGTTGGAGTCAGAGCGTTTTGCCCCAGTACCACCGAAGCCATGGTCTCCGTCGCAACCAGCCTCAAGGAGAATGACGTTCTGCTCGTCATTTCGACGTCCGGATACTCGAAGCGCCTCGTCAACATATTCGACTCTGCCGAGGATTCGAACACCCCCATCATCATGATCACAGACAACCCGGATACGCCGCTCGCGAAGCGTGCCACGCATATCATCCGAGCCATCTCGCGAGATCAGGCCATCACCGGAACCGAGATCGCCTTCTCGCACAGCTCGATCAACTTCGTCATCGAGCTGCTGTTCCTCTTCCTGACCTCTTGCTGGGATGACCCGGTAGAGTTTAACAGGATCATCTCGAAGAATCTCATGGGAGACAAGCAATACAGCTAGGACGACGCACGCCGGCGCACCGATGCCCAGACCGAAACGGGAGGACCCCTTGATAAAGCTCATCCTCGCAGACATGGATGGGACCCTGTTGCCGTTTGGCTCAAGGGTCGTATCGGAGCGCACGCACAGCGCGATTCTTTCGGCGCTCGATGCGGGCATCGCGTTCGGCCCCGCAAGCGGGCGCGACTACGCCGACCTGGCCGATGCCTTTGACGGCGACGCGCGCTGTTTCTCGACCGGCATCATGGCCAACGGAAAGAAGGTCTTCTCCAGCGGCGAACTCGTGTTCAAAAAGACGCTCTCGACGGAGGCCCTCGTCAAGCTCGATAGCGCTGTACGCCCCTACGCGGGGACGTCACTCTGGCTAGTCGCCGATGTCGATGAGACAGGCAAGCGCTGCGAGCAGTTCCTCTGCGCCGTCGAGCCTGGCGACGAATTCGCCCTGGAAGTCGTTAAGGACTCCGGAAGAGACATGGCGCTCGGAGACGTGCCCACGAACCGTGACGTCATAACCGCCGGCATCTTCGTCAACGTCAGCTCCGCCCCGACGGAAGTCGTTCGGAGTCGATGCAAGGAAGCCTGCCCAGAACTTGATTTCCCCTCGCCCGTCCCATTCTTCCTCGATGTTGTTCCGGCTGGCTGGAGCAAGGTAAACGGACTCGACGCGCTTCTCGGCAGCCTTGGGGTCACGCTGGACGAGGTCGCTTTTATCGGAGACTCGGAAAACGACGTGACGCTCCTCGATAAGGTGCCGAACTCCTACGCAGTCGCGGGCGCGATGCCAGAGGCGAAGGCCGCGGCCCATCACCTGATCGGGAACGCAGCCGAGGACTCCGTCGCGAAGCTCATCGAACAGATTGTCCAGCAACGAGGCTAGGGTTCCGCCAGCGTGGCATGCGCCGCGTGCCTCGTCATCCGTTCGTGGCGCGCTACCTCGTGACGATCCAGAGCGTGGCCATCGTCGCGACGCCGATGCCTACGATGAGCGCGGCCCACAGGACGCGGACCACGGGGTTCATGTCGCCCGCCACCACCATGTCGTTCGCGTGCCAGAACCAGCTCTCGTTTCCCTTGCGCATGATGCCCTCCCTTAGCCTCGATTACGCCATCTATGGCCGAGCAATCGCAGGTCACGTGCCATGGATTTGCCCTACGCCCAGCTTTCAGTTCTGTAAGGCGGCGGGAGCCTGTGCGAGGCCCCGAGTCCTGAGGCTGTTGCAATGAAAATGGGAATCAAGGGGCACGCATCAATCATATGGGTTCCTTTCGAGGGCGATGGCAAACGAAGCATCCATCATATAATGGAGCGACGCAACCAGAGAGGTCACCCATGGAATTTTACGCAAGCTGCCCCGAGGGCTTTGAGTCCGCACTCGCCGACGAGCTTAAACGGCTCGGGCTTTCGCATGTACGCCGCCTGAAGGGCCGCGCTACGTTTGAGGGCGAGATCGAAGAAGGCTACCGCGCCTGTCTGTGGTCGCGCCTGGCCAGCCGCGTGTTTGTGGTGCTTGGGCGCTTTGAGGCGCAGGATGCCGATGCGTTGTACGACGGCGTTTACGACATTGCCTGGGAAAACATCGTCCGCCCCGGCGCCACCATTGCCATCACTGCCCGTGGTGTGACCGAGCAGCTGCGCAACACGCGCTTCTCGGCCCTGCGCGCCAAGGACGCATTGTGCGACCGCCTGGCCGAGACCACGGGCCGTCGCGCCGATGTCGATGCTGCCGACCCCGATGTCCACCTGCTGCTTTCGCTGCGCCAACGTCGCGCGAGCATCAGCCTAGACCTTTCAGGCGACCCGCTGTTCAAGCGTCTGCCGCCCGCGGCGACCCGCGCTGGCGAGGGCACGCACGTGCTACGCCCCGACTACGCCGCCCTGGTGTTGGCGCAGGTCGGCTGGACCGCGCTGTGCGAGCGCGAGCTGACGGCCGACGACTACGAGAACGAGGCTCTACCCACGTTGATCGACGCCTCGTGCGCCGGCGGCGGCCTGCTGCTGGAAGCCGTGAATATTCTGAACGACCGCGCCCCGGGCGCCGCCCGCGAGCGCTGGGGCTTTGAGGGCTGGCAGCTGCATGATGCCGACCTGTGGGAGCGGCTGCGTGCCGAGGCACGCGAGCGCGAGACGGCAGCGCGCGAGCGCCAGGCGCGCATCGTTGCCGTAGATGCTGACCCCGCCGCACGCAAGACCGCTGAGCGCATGGTTACGTGTGCCGGCTACAAGCGCTTTGTCGATTTTTGCGCCGCCAAATCTGCCACCGTACTGGACCACGCGGGCGCCGTCGCCGGTGCCGCCCTCGTCGCGGATACGACCGAGACACCGCTGTCGCTTATGCATGACGCCATGACGCTGGTCGGCGAGCTGCGTCGCGCGCCCGAGCTTACCGCCGCGCCGGTCGCCGCCCTCACCCGCGACGGCCTTATGGCCCGCGCGCTCCATGCCGAGCCCGTGCGCTCCATTGCCGTCATGCCCAACAACGAAGAGGCGACTATCGAGGTTTGGCCCTCGCTCGACCACGCCGCCGCAGCGTTTGAGGCTGCGACCAACGCAGATGCCGAGGAGCAGACCGCAAATGCCCAAGACGAAGCCGCCGACGCCCCCATGCCCGAGCCCGCCGCCACGCTCGACCTAGGCGACGGCAAGCCGCTGCCCGTGCTCATCCCCGAGTCGGAGCAGTTCGCCAACCGCCTGCGCAAGAACGCCCGCCTGCGTCGTAAGTGGGCCAAGCGCGAGGGCGTGAGCTGCTACCGCGTCTACGATGCCGACCTACCCGACTACTCCGCCGCCATCGACCTGTACGAGGGATGCCCGCAGACGCCGGGCCGCTGGCTCGTCATCGCCGAATACGCCGCGCCCAAGACCATCGACCCCGCGCTGGCCCAGGCCCGCATGCTCGATATCTTGGCCATCGCGCCGCGCATCCTGGATGTTCCGGCCGAGCACGTGCACGCCAAGGCACGCATGCGTTCGCGCGGCGGCTCGCAGTACGGCAAGCAGGGCGCCGGCAAGGGCGGCTCGGGCGAGCGCGCCAACATCGCGCGCCGTCGCCTGCCGCTCATCGAGGAAGGCGGTCTTACCTTTGCCGTCAACTTTGACGACTACCTGGACGTGGGCATCTTCTTGGACCACCGCGTCACGCGCGATCTGGTGCGCGAGCACGCCAAGCAGGCACGCCGCTTCCTCAACCTGTTCGCCTACACCGGCACCGCTACCTGCTATGCGGCCGACGGCGGCGTCGAGGAAACCGTGACGGTCGACCTCTCCAACACCTACCTGGACTGGGCCGAGCGCAACATGCGCCAGAACGGCTTTGTGGGATCGCAACACCACTTTGTGCGCGACGACGTGCTCGCCTGGATTCGCGACCAGCGCCAGACGCGCAACCGCTGGGACCTGATCTTTGTCGATCCGCCCACGTTTTCGAACTCGTCCAAGATGGGCCGCCGCACCTGGGATGTTCAGCGCGACCATGTTGAGCTTTTGGCCGGCGTATCGCGCCTGCTCGCACAGGGCGGCCATGCCATCTTTAGCTGCAACCTGCGAGGCTTCCGCCCCGAGACACGCAAGCTCGCACGCGCGGGCGTGGTGCTACAGGACATAACGGCGCAGACCATCCCCGAGGACTTCGCACGCAACCAGAAGGTGCACCATTGCTATATCGTGCGCCGCCTGCCCATCGAGGACGCCATGGCCGAGGTCGGCTTTAGCGCCGAGGAAATTGCCGAGCGAACCGAGGAGCTGCGCAACCCCGAGGCCCGCAAGCCCCGTGCGGCAGTACCCGCGCACGCGCAGGCCGGCAACGGCAAGTCCAACTTTGCCGGCAAACCCTCCCCCGCCGGCAAGCCCAAAAAGAAGAAGTTCTACGCCAGCAAGCCTAAGGGCAGATAACAAAGTTGCGGTGGAATACGGACTGTTTTGCCTGGAATTAGGCAAATTTAGACCGTATTTCACCGCAACTCATATTGGGATGGCGGGTGCCGTCCTACCCTTGGATGACCAGGCGGTAGCCGATACCCACGTGCGTCTGGATATAGCGCGGGTGCGCGGGGTCGGACTCGATCTTTTTGCGCAGTGTGCCCATAAAGACACGCAGGCTCGCCAGGTCGCTCTTGGTCGCCGTACCCCAAATCTCGTGCAGGATAAATTGGTGCGTCAGCACCTTGTCGGCGTTGTGCGCCAGCAGGCACAAGAGCTTGTACTCGATCGGCGTCAGATGCAGTTCCTCGCCATCCATCGTGGCGATGCCGGCATCAAAATCGATATGCAGCTCGCCGGTATCGAACGAGCCCTCGGAGGCAACGCCGCCCGTTTGCGCATACGAAAGGCGCCTGAGCGTCGTGCGGATGCGCGCGAGCAGCTCCTCGACCGAAAACGGCTTAGTCAGGTAGTCATCGGCACCGGCATCGAGCGCTCGGATCTTGTCCGCGTCCTCGCTGCGCGCCGAAACCACGATGATCGGCATGCCCGACCACGTGCGCACCGACTCCACCACCTTGACGCCGTCCATATCGGGCAGGCCCAGATCGAGCAGCACAACGCTCGGCGCCTGCGACGAAGCGGCGGCGATGGCGGCGTGGGCGGTCTCCACAGCCATATGGCGCAAACCGTGCGCCTCGAGCGCGGCGACGATAAGGTTGCGGACGGCGGGATCGTCCTCAACGACCAAGATGAGCGGTTTCACGGCAGAGTTCGGCACAGCGCTACTCCTTATCAAACGAAACGTCGGCGGCGGGAAGCTCAATCGTAAAGACCGAACCGTGCGGGTCCGCCGCGGTAACCTCTATGCTACCGCCATGTGCCAGCGCAATGGAGCGGCAGAGCGAAAGCCCCAAGCCCACACTGCGGCAGCTGTCGGCCAGGCCATGGTTGGCGGTGTAGAACGACTCAAAGATTCGCTCGCGGTCCTCGGGCGCAATGCCCGGGCCATCATCAGCAACCGAGCACGCCACGTGCCCATCGTCGACGCCAATCGAGATCACGATATGCGAGCCCGCGGGCGTGTAGGTGATGGCGTTGTTCACCAGATTGACCACCAGCTGCACCATCAGGCGCGCGTCGACGTTGACAAGCGCCGGCTCATCGCACGCCACCACCTTAAGGTCGTGCTCGCGCACGGCCGGGTTTACGTGGCGCAGCGCCTCCTCGACGATATCGTCCATGAGCTCGAGCGTAGTCGACAGGCGCATACCGCCACCCTCGAGCTTGGTGATGGCGAGCAGGTTCTCGACGGTGGCGTTGAGCCATTGCGCGTCCGAGCGAATGGATAGGAGCATGCCGCGGCGTGTCTGGTCGTCGAGCACGGCCGTGCCGGTCGAGCCCTGGTCGAGCAACACGTCGGCATTACCCGAAATACTGGTGAGCGGCGTACGCAGGTCGTGCGAGATGGAGCGCAGCAAGTTGGCACGCAGCTGTTCGTTTTTGGCGAGCACCGCCGCTTCCTCGCGAGCCTCCATGGCGCGGGCGCGATCGAGCGCCAGCTCGCCTTCGCTCACGATGGCATCGGCAAGCGTCCGCTCCTCGGGCGTCAGCGCATCGGGCTCGGCGACAATGGCGAACACCCCCACCACCGAGGCGGGATCGCCCGCGCGCACCATGGTGTCGCCCGAGCGCACGGTCAGGTATATGCCGTAGAACGCCGAGGCGCCATAGGTGGCATCGAGCGGCGTTCCCACATAGGCGGACGCCGAGAGCCGCGGCGGCATCTGCGGCGCCAGCTGGTGTACCGGCGCGGCATCGCCCACGGCCGTGTACGTCGTGCGCGGCAGCAGGTCATCGTTATCGGCATCGGCGCTATACCACACGACCGGACAGTCCGAAAGACGCGCCAGCTGCGTTGCCATAGCATGCACAATCTGTTGCTGATCGCCGCACCGCTGCAGCATGCGGTTGGTCTCGAGCACCATCTGCGTGCGACGGTCGCTGGCGGCAGCCTGCGCCAAGGCGCGGCGCAGGGCCAGCGCAATCGAGCTCGACACGAGCGAGACCGCAAACATAATGAAGAACATGCCGGGATAGGCGCGGTCGATAAACGACAGCGCGTAGCGCGGGTCGACAAACAAGAAGTTGTAGAGCGCCACGGCGGCGGCAGAGCTCAGCAGGCAGTACAGGCGGCTCCAGGTAAAGAAGGCGCACAGCTGCACAGCGAACACATAGACGATCATGATGCTCGGCGCGAGCCCCGGATGGTCGAGCAGCGCGCCCACAATCGTCGCCGCAGCTAGCAGCCCCGCCGATACGCAGGCGTCATACAGAGGGCTGCGACGCGTCAGCGTTGTACGCCGCCACCAAAAGTTCTCGGCAATATCGCCGTCCGCACGGACGTCCATCAGCGCCCCGCCCCTCTCTCAAAAACAAAAACCACCACAAAGGGGACAGGCACCTTTGCGGTGGTTGCCTCCTTGTGGTGGTTTCAAGTGTATAGCCTTTGCAGCCCGCAGTCGCTAGACAAACAGCAGACGTCGACTACGGGCGCTCGTCGGGAGCCAGGCGCTGCATCTTGCTCACGGCCTTAAACTTGGTGAACAGCGGCACGTACTCAAAGCTCACGTTGGAGTTCTCCAGGCCGTACCAGCGCGCGGGGGTGCCGGCAGCGCGGCGGATGATGTACTTGAGCGTGATGGCCGTACGCTCGCTGGGCTCCACGTCGCTTTCGGGCGCCAGCAGCTTGCGGATCATGACGAACTTAAACGTACCGATGTTGCCCGGATCCTTGTAGACCGAGTAGTCGTGCGTCTGCGCCGGCAGCTCGCCGCTGGCAGCCAGGTCCTGAACAACCTGGCGCAGGTAAGCATTGACGCGCTGGTTGATCTTATAGCCCAGGTACAGATGCACGCGGAATACGTAGTCGGTGCCGAACGTCTCGACCGAGTAGGCAAAGGTATGCGGCTCGTCCATGGTCTCGACGTTCACGAACCACCAGGCACGAGCGCGCTTGGGGTGCTTGTCCAAAATCGAGTAGACGATATCGCGGTCGATATAGTCGGTGTTGGTGTCCTTGGTCAGGTACACGATGTTGTCGCTCACGAGCTCGTAGCGATCGTCGTCGCGCAGGCGCTTGAGCTGCGGCAGATAGCTGCGCAGCGGCAGCAGCGTAAACTGGCGCTGCTCAACCGCCGTGCCGTTGTACCAGCACACCATGATGCCCATGATGAGCGCGGCCATAAGGATGGTGAAATAGCCGCCGTGGAAGAACTTGGTGAGCGAGCTCACAAAGAAGAAGCCCTCGAGCATAAGGAAGAAGGCGGCAAAGATCCACGGCGCGACCTTGAGATTGCGCTCCACGTGCAGATAGAAGAAGAGCAGCATTGTCGTGCACATCATGGTCAGGGTAATGGCCAGGCCGTACGCGGCCTCCATGTGCGCCGAGTTCTGGAACAGCAGCACCACGACGACGCAGCCCACGAGCATGACGTTGTTGACCATGGGGATGTAGAGCTGGCCCTTGGTCTCGGCAGGATAGAAGACCTGCATATGCGGCATGAGGTCCAGGCGGCTGGCCTCGGACACCAGCGAGAATGCGCCGGTGATGAGCGCCTGCGAGGCGATGATGGCCGCGACGGTGGAAAGGCCGACGGCAAAGGGGCGCAGACCCGGGGCGAGCATCTGGTAGAAGGGGTTGAGGTCGGCGATACCCATGAGCTCCGGGTTGCCGGCGTTGTTGATAAGCCACGCGCCCTGGCCCATGTAGGACAGCAGCAGGCAGCACTTAACGAACGGCCAGGTGGCGTAGATGTTGCCGCGGCCCACATGGCCCATGTCGGAGTAGAGCGCCTCAGCACCGGTGGTGGCAAGGAAGCAGCTGCCCAGAATCATGATGCCCGCGTGGTTGTTGGGGCTCAGCAGAAAAGCGATGCCACGCAACGGGTTGAGGCACAGCAGCACCGCGGGATACTGGCAGACAAAGAACAGGCCCGTGCCGCCCAGGAACAAAAACCACAGCGTCATGATGGGGCCGAAGGCGTGACCGATCTTGGCCGTGCCGATGCGCTGCACCAAGAAGAGCGCGATGATGATGGCAAGCGTGATGGCGACGACACGACCCTGGTCGTCACCGAGCACGGCATGGACCGCCGGGATGGTGCGCAGGCCCTCGATGGCCGTGGTGACGGTAACGGCAGGCGTCAGGATGCCGTCGGCGAGGAGCGCCGCGCCGCCCAGCATGGCGGGGATGATGAGCCACTTGCCGCAGCGCTTGACCAGGCTGTACAGGGCAAAGATGCCGCCCTCGCCGTGGTTGTCGGCGCGCAGCGAGATCAGCACGTACTTGACGGTCGTCAGCAACGTGACCGTCCACACGACAAGGGAGAGCGCGCCGAGCACGAACTCCTGCGTGACGCTTCCGATGCCGCCGTTGCCAGCAACGAGCGCCTTGGTTACATACATGGGGCTGGTGCCGATATCGCCATACACCACGCCCAGCGTGACGAGCATCGCCGAGATGCTCACAGGAATCGCAGCGTGCGAGGCTACTTCCTTTGCCTTTTGTTCCATAAGCCGGTTTCCTCCCAATTTTAACGTTCGACGGGATTATAGGTAATCAGCCCATATTTTAATGGCACCGTTTTCCCAGCTAGATAAACATTTATGCGGCCTTTAGGCCACCGCGGCGATATGGAATGTGACAAAGGGACGCCCCTTTGTCACATTCGTCATTTTCCGAGCCAGTTTTTGAACCACCACTCCATGGAGCGGCTCATCTCGGTCATAAAGGGACTGGTGTGCTTGCGTGT
This sequence comes from uncultured bacterium, assembly GCA_905215445.1. Taxonomy (GTDB): domain Bacteria; phylum Actinomycetota; class Coriobacteriia; order Coriobacteriales; family Coriobacteriaceae; genus Collinsella. The sequence continues at coordinate 46,299 of CAJMPZ010000003.1, forward strand.
GTAGATATCCACCACGCGCTCGCCCACCTCGCGGGCGTGCGGGCGAAACATCGCATCCATCTCGGCCACCTGCGCATCCATCGTCGCGGCGTCGGCGCGACAATAACGCTCCTCGTGCACCAGGTTCACCACGGGATGCGCGATTGCCGGGCGCTCCTTACGGGGCGTGCCGATGATGAGCATCGACAGCGGCATGGTATAGGCAGGCAAGTCCAGCAGTGCGGCAACTTCCTCGGCGTTCTCGACGATATCGCCGATATAGCAGCTCCCCAGCCCCAGGGCCTCGGCGGCAACCACGGCGTTTTGGGCGGCGATCACGGCGTCCTGGGCCGCGATGGCAAAGTCGCCCAAACCCGGCGCACGACGGGGCGACTTGCCCGTGCGCTCGACAAACTCGGGCTCAAAGCAACCCACATGCTCAAACAGATCGATCCACTTGGCATAGTCGACTACAAATATGAGTGCCCAGGGCGCCTTGGCGATCATGGGCTGATGATCGCACAGGTCGGCCAGGCGGTCCAATGTGGCCTGCTCACGAATGCTCACGATGGAATACATCATCATGGCGCCTGCCGACGGCGCACGGCTCGCCGCATGCAGAATCGCCGCCCGCTGTTCGTCGGTCACCGCCACGGGACGGTCATCGTCATCACGCGCGAAGGCACGCGTAGACGAGCGATGCTCCAAGATGTCCAGCACCGCGTTGCCCGTAGTCTCGACCGGATAGCCGTATGTATCCACGACCGCAGCTCCGTCGCTGCCCATGTCCGCCTTGCAAACCTGCTCGCTCATCGCCCTACCCTCGCCATTTCTTTAAGAAGCCTTTACGTTTCCGTGTAATTCCCGTCCATTATCGCGCAGGTCGCCGCTACATTGCGCAACACCGCCACGCACGCGCGTTATTATGGCTGGTTGTTGTGCGCAGTCACCAAATGCAGCGCATATCTTGGTAACAATCGGGTAAACCCCCGCTTTCGTAGGTTTTAGTTTGTGAGGAGTCTCAGCATGTTCGCTGCCGCCATCTCGCTCGTCGGTCTTGCGGCGACCGTCTACCTTGTCTTGCGCGAGGCCAAGGCCATTCGCGCTCAGTCGGGCACCGTTGCCAAAAGCGCTCTTGGATGGAGCGTCGCCTTCGGCCTGTTCCAGCTCTTTTTGACCGTCTGGGGCGCCATTGGCCTCGTCGCCCAAAACGAGCCGCTCGCCTTTGTGATGCTCATCCTGACCAACGCCATCCTCACCGGCTGCGCTTGGGCCAGCATCGCCCGCGACCGTATCGCCCCGCGCGTCTTTGCGTTTGCCGCGCCCGATGCCCCCGCCCTCACCGGCAAGCTCGCCCGCCTGCGCGGCGCCTTTGTGGGCAAACCGCTCGTCGCCGCCGTCTTGTGCCTACTGCTCGCCGGCGTCTTTGCGCTGCTGGGCATGGAGGTCTCGTCCAACCACGACTTTACCTGGATCTACCCCCTGTGCATTCTGCTCGAATGGGCCATTATCACCGTGCTCATGGTCGGCTTGTTCTTCCTATTCCAGCGCCACGGCGCAGCTCCCGCGGTCCTGGCCTTCGCCCTCTTTGTCCTGGGCATTGCCGAGTTTTTCGTCATCACGTTTAAATCCATGCCCATCCAGCCGGGCGACCTTTCGGCCATCTCCACCGCCGCCGCGGTCGCCGGCAACGGCTACACCTTCTCGATCTCGCTGTTCTGCGTGCTGTCCATGGGCTTTACCGCCATCGCCATGCTGCTGTGCGAGTACGCCGGCCTGGTGGCACCGCACCGTCAGAAGGGTGCCGCCAACGCCAAGCGCATGCTGCTCACCAACCTGCTCGTGGCAGTGCTGTGCCTGGGCGGCGTAACCGCGCATGTCACGCTCATCGACTACTACAACACCCTCGGCATCACCGTCTACACCTGGCGCCCGCTCGAGAGCTACTGGCGCGAGGGCTACCTGCCCGCTTTCATTAGCGCAGCGCAGTCCATCAAGCCGCCCAAACCCGCCGACTACTCCGTCGACGATGCCAAGGCCACGCTCAAAAAGTACGCCAAGGCCTACGACAAGTCCGACGCGGCCAAGAGCGACGAGCGCGCCGCCGCAAAGGAGCAGTTCGACAGCGAGAAGCCCACGGTCATCGCCATCATGAACGAGACCTTCTCGGATCTGTCAATCTACCAGAACATGCGCGCCGGCTACGAGGGCCCGCAGTACTTTAAGAGCCTGTCCAACTGCCTCAGCCGTGGCAAGCTCTACGTGAGCGCCTACGGCGGCGGTACCGCCAATACCGAGTTTGAGTTTATGACCGGCAACTCCATGGCCAACCTGGGCTCGGGCGTGTACCCCTACACCATCTACAACATGGAAACGACCGGGAACCTGGCAGAGCAGTTCAAGTCGCTCGGATATTCCACCACGGCCATGCACCCCAACCACGCGACCAACTGGAACCGCGAGAACGTCTACAAGGACTTTGGCTTTGACCAGTTCCTGTCCATCAACGACTTCCAGGGTGCCGACACCCTGCGCGGCATGGTGACCGACCAGGCGACATACGACAAGATTCTTGAGCTGCTCGACCAGAACGCCGACCCGCAGTTCATCTTCGACGTGACCATGCAGAACCACTCGGGCTACGACACGGGCCTGCTGCCGGTCGACAAGCAGATGCACCTGAACATCGACACGACCGACCTGGATGCCAAGACCGTCGAGGATGGCACGCTGTCCGATGTCGACGAGTATGTCTCGTGCATCGAGCAGTCCGATCAGGCGCTGCGCTACTTCCTCAACGCCCTGAGCAAGCTCGACCGTAAGGTGGTCGTGGTGTTCTGGGGCGACCATCAGCCGTTCTTCCCGTCCAAGTTCAACGATAAGTGGTTTACCGGCGAGGACGACGCCACCCACCAGGAACGCTTGTGGCAGACCGACTACATCATCTGGGCTAACTACGACGTTGCCGGTTGCGACCAGACGAGTGAGGTCGACGACCTGTCCACCAACTATCTGTCCACCCAGCTGATGCAGCTGATCGGCGCACCGCTGACCGACTACCAGAAGGCGCATATGACATTGCGCGAGTCGCTGCCCGCCATCAACTCCGTCGGCTACGAGGACGCCAGCCTGCGCTGGGCGCTCTCCTCCAACGTCACCGGTGATGACGCCGTCGCCGCTGCTGCCACCAAGGCGCGCGAGGATTACGCCAAGATGCAGTATTACGAAATGTTCCGCGACGGCAAGAACGTGTACACCGAGCACTTCCAGACCGAGGCCAACGAGACCGACCCCAACCTGGCACCGGGTACAACCAAGATCAAATAGCGACACGTCTTAACTGGCTCGTCTGCCCGGCGGCGCGGAACGTAAGGTTCCCTGCTCGGACAGTCCTGCTCGCACGGAGAGCACATTAAGTGCTCTCCGGCTCGTGCGGAACTCGCGATGAACCTTACATTCCGCGTCGCCGGGCAGACGCCTCGGTGTTGAAGCGCGGCTTGTCATGAAAGCATCCGCAACATATATAAGTTGAAGGCCACATTAAGTGGCCTTCTTTATATTCGGAAAGTGTGTCCCGGAATCTGCCTTCGGAATGGGACGCAGTTTCCGCTTGAGGGCCTGTTGGGAAAGCGCATCCCACTTCAAGAGTAAATTCCGGGTCGCACTTTCCGCTAAGGCTCTCAACCGGAAAGTGCATCCCATTCCAAGCCTTAATTCCGGGACATAGTTTCCGGACAAGACATCAACCGGAAAGTGGGGACCACTCTGAGCGCCGATTCTGGGACACACTTTCCGAAACACCGCCCATCCGGAAAGCCCGTCCCACTCCGAATACATCCAGGCATAAAATCATCAGCTTATTAGGCCTTCTATCAATAAAGAGACACCCTCCCGAGCGGCGGGCTCGAAGTTCATCGCGAGTTCCGCACGCAAAGAAGGCCACTTAATGTGGCCTTCGTCTTGCGCAGGACTGTAGAGCAGGGAACTTCGTGCCAGCCGCCCGGGAGGGCGTTGCGTTTAGAAGATGGACCTAGTACTTATCCCTCCGGGACAAAAGTAGCGCGGCTATAAAAGCGATGCTGGCAAGAGTTAGCAAAACTAAAAGCAACGTGAGCGTGTTGTCGCCCGTTGCCGCCAGACCAAGCAAGCCGGGCTTCTTGCTGTCAGCAGACTGCACGGGAATCTTCTCGCCATCGTCCTCGGCGGTAATCTCCCAGCGAATGGTCTTGTTTGCGTCGGCAAGCTCGTTGCCCACCGACGTCGGAACGCTTAGCTGCAGATTAAGCACCGTGCTGTCATCGCTCGTAAACGTGGCGATTTGCGTGGGATAGGCGAACACGCTGCCCGGTGTTCCTGTCTGGAGCCAACCTGCAGAGGCATCGCCCACAGTCGCCGTTAAGGTGATGGGCGATAGCAGATGTGCCGTCTCGTGATCGACAACAGCCCGCACAAACACACGTACCTGGGACTTTACACCCGTGGTACGAACCCCAATCTGTTGCTCGCGTACATCGCCGGGCATTAGATCTTTAAAGGCTGGAAACAGATCGGGCTCCCCCGAGGAGTCCGTCGCTCCCGATACCGTTAGCTGGCGTGCATTTCCGTCATAGGCAATCGTGGGAACGTCAGCAAACGCACGTGCAGGAACGGCAAGCGCGATAAGGCAGACGATTGCCGCCATCACGCAGCGCAAGGAACACACAACGTCTTTACGAATCGGAGAAGCCATACCTACGCACCTCCATGCGGCGGCACCAGCACGCCATCCTTGACTGTACAGCCCCATGCCTCTGCAACTGCATCGTCGGGCGTGGATTGAATTGCTTGGGTCGAAATGTCAACGACCAGGTTCTTCCCATCTGCCTTCTGCTCAGTCACGCTCTTGATGAGCACATCGGTTTTGCCCATCGGAGCAACGGGAGACGTCCAGTAGTAGTACCCGTCGGACGCGACAACCCAAGACGAGGCGGTGTTGGAAGCAGATGCCTTGGACACACTGCCCCAGTCAATGACGTAGTCGGTGCCGGCAACTGGCTCATCCCACAGGCGTGCGCCATCCTGGTCCTGCCAGTAGATATCCACTGCAGCACGAATATAGGCGGGCGCAGTACCCGTGTTCTTCGCCTTGACATCGCTTTTCACTTTGCCGTTGAGCGTTTCCTGAACCGATGGCGTCACCGATCCGATGCCGAACTGGTTGACCAGCACGCCCGTAACCGAAAGCCAGGCCAACGTGCCTGCCGTACCGGCCAGGAGGATAACCCCCACCAGCAAGGCGATGATGCGCTTGCGCTTGGACATGCTAATCCTCCTTCTTTGCTACGTTGCCGTTGCTCCAAACGTTATGGGCACGATCGCTGCCGTCGATCCATTTGTCGTTCACACGCGTGTTCGTGCAGGTGAACGTGGCATCGTTCGCGCTCGATGCAGACGAAATCGTCAGCTCGGCAGTTTTACCGGGCGCCTTGCCCGGCGTGCTCAGCTCACCCTGGTAGCGCCATGCCCAAGCCGTATCTTCCTCGACGGTATAGATGCCAGCCGGAGCGGCGAACTGCACGCTGCCGACATAGCAAGTTTCACCGTTTTCGTCGCGCTGCTCGCTAACTTTCACCTCGACCATGCGCGTCTCGGCAGGAGAATCCTGCGACATCTTTCGCGTTACCTTAAAGCGGAACGTTTGCCCCATAGCGCTGGCATCGGTCGTCTTTTTAACGATCGTCAGCGCATGAGTCTGGGCAAAGTTGAACACGGCTTTGCCGGGGCCCTGATCGCCCTCGCCCGTCTTCTTGGACTCCAGACGGTTGGCCAGGTCGAACGAGCCGTCACCCGAACCAAGGCTGTAGAGCGAGACAAACTTGCCGTTTACGGGCTCTTCCGCCACAGAAACACCCTCTGTACCAGGCCCGTAGCTTGCCCGCATTACCGTAACGGTCAGCCGCGTTCCCATAAACGGCTTGGCAAAGCAGACCTTAAACGGCGCCTTGTCGGCACTGTCATCGACGGTGTTGGCGGCGGCGGGATCGAGCAGCCACTTAAGCTGGGCGGTCATGGTTTCGGACTTCGCGGGATCAGACGTATCTTTGGCAACCACGCGATATGTAACGGGATACAGGTCCATGTCGCCCTTAATTGGCTCGTCCTTAAACACATCCCAAGGCTTCGTATCACCATCGGCGCCCACATATCGCCACTCCAAGAAGAGCTCACGCATATCGCCATTGGCGGCCGCACGCTCATCGAGCAGCGCGACGATCTTGGAATGGGCGTCCGGGTCGTATGCCACGGACTTTTGCTCCATCATGGGATTCCCGCTGTTGTCATAGACGGGGCGGCCGTTCTCATCCATTTTGGGAACATCAACCGTATAGACGAAGCCGGACTTGCCGTCCTGCGCACGCTCGTCGCCCGAGTCGACCGTCGCCGTAAAGAGAACCGACCCGTCGACACCGTGATAGCGCACCTTATGCGGCGCAATCTTGTACACCGCAGTGTACATCGCGCTCTTAAAGGGCTCATTGCCCTCGAGGGGATACTTGTCGTCACCGGTCATCAGGGTGTACTTGTTATCGGATTCATAGTCACGCGACCAGCAGACAAAGTCGTACTTGGTGCCATCCTTGCCGACAACCTCAGTTGCAGCTTTTACCTCCAGCGAAATTTGATCACCAGAGTCGGTCCGCGAAAGATAACGCACAGAACCGGGGTCATCCAGATTGGCATCGATATTCGATTGAACACGCACCGCGCTGGCGCGGTAGACCGGATACAACTCCATGGGGGCCTTGACCACGGTGCTTTTATTCACCATGGAAACGTCGTCCGACCAAACGACATAACCGTTGCCAGCTACCGGCTTAGTTTCCGTCCAGCCCACGAAGGCATTGTATGCGTTTGTTGCAGCATCGATATCGCCGACGTTATACGTTGGCAGCGGGATGCCGTCCTTAAGGCTGCCGAGAGAATCGCCCTGCTGGGCTACCTTACCGTCCACATCCCTGGCATTGAGATGGTACACAACCGCCAACGGCGAATAGTACGCCACGAATGTATAGGCTCCGCCAGGTTCCACCGGATAAGAGCAAGTACCATGCTCCACATCGTAGGGAAGCGTCTTGATCTCGCCGTTCGGAAGCTCGATCTCAACCTTCTGCAACTTATACAGCTCACCGCCTGCTTTATAAACCGGCGTCGTAACGTCAGGGGTCACCGTTGCCGTAGCAGGATTGGTGTCCGCGTTGATAACGGGAGCGATGTTGTAGCTAGGCACATTGACCTTGTCCGTACCCTCAAAACCTGCGCGATGCAGGTTGGTGGTGTAGCTGACGTCGTACTTTGCGTAGACGGGATAGGCATCCTGCCACTGGGTGACCTTGGACTCGTCGGTCGCCAGATACGGCTCTGCCTTATCCGGATCACTCGTCACATAGGAGTCGCCGGCGACGTCGTAGATATACTTCCAGACGTCAGAATCCTTCTGAACCTCGGCGGTCGAAATCCAGCCCAGGAACTTATAGCCCGGCACGGCCATGTCGGCATCGGTCGGGGAAGCTTCGAGGGTCAGGGGGCTCTCATACGATCCCTTCTCACCATCTTCTGGCTTTTCGGCCACTTTAACCGACTTATTAACATGCGGGTAGTAATACGTGAACGTCGGATCCGCCCCGTTCACCTTGGTCTGCAGCAAGTTACTCTCATAGCGCCGCGTGGCAGTCCTCACGACATTATCGCCCTTGTTGTAGAAATTAACGTCCGTGGTAATCATCGCGCGAACGTAGTACTTCTTATCTGTACGCACCATGCTCTCGATGGGATTCTTCACATATGTCCAATATTCACCATCGCGCTCAAGCGTCCAGAAATTCAGGCGATAGCGATCATTCACCGGTTTGACCGTTACGTTCAGCGAAGCCGAAGTCCAAGTATCGCTTAGCGTTGCAGCGCCTGGAAAATCGGTATCGGCATAGAGGTTTTTTAGAGTATCGGCTCCCGTATCGTTTTTAACGTTGTGCGAGTACGCGTTAAGGGGACTCACGACAAGGGTTTCCTTCGTGAAGCGCGTGCCACACGTTTCATAACTATCCTTTATACCGTGGTCAACATGCTCCGGGCCCCAGTGGACGACGTTTTCACGCACGAAGGTACTACCGACGTTTTCCTCAAAGGGCGTTTGATAGCGATTCCAAACGGAACAAAGTAGCTTGCTGTCCGTAAACTCATGGTTGGTATAAGCCCGAACGTAATAATCCACTCGGTACTCAAAGCGGGCGATGTAGGTATGCGGCGCGGTTAAATCGACATCGGCGGGGAGCGTATAGCTGGGGTCGCGGCTTACGCGCACCTCGAGCGGGGCATCCTCGGTTCCCTTGTTTTCATACCAACCCAGGAAACGATAGCCGTCGGGCAGCTGGCCCTCCTCGGATATAGCTTTACCGGATACGTCGAGCACCCGTACGGTATACGCGCTTGTGCCATCTTCTGCAGTCTCAACCTTAACGTCAGTTTTGCCCACACCGTCGCGCCGAGTCTGATCGTCGGTTGCATCCTGCTCATTGCCCTCAAACACCGTCATGATGTTCGACACATAGTCGGTGTACACCGGATAAAAATCGGTAGGGCCAAGCACAGTGATCTCGGTGCCGGCAGGATAGAACGCACCGGCGTTTTTTAACTCGGCAAGCTCAGGCGAGGTGATGGCCGCGTAACCGCCATGCATCCCGGCCTCGCCACTCGGCTGCGTCGTCCAACCGATAAAGGTGGCGCTGGCAGAAAGAGTGCCGCGGTCCGCAGGGGCAGCCGGCGTTAAACCGACGCCATAGCGGTACCAGTCCGTCGACTTGTCGTGCTCCTCGCCGCTCTGCCACGCGAGCGTCTCGCCCTTGACGTTATAGAACAGTACCTGCGCCTCGTACGAAGCAATAAACAGGTCGTTGCCCTTAAAGGCCTCGGCCCCCTTCGCGTTATCGGCGGTATAGCTCGACGTTATCTCGTGCGCTTCGTTCTTCTGGACCTGCTTGCCAGCCTTAACGGCATCGGCATCGGTCTTGCCGTTAAACCAGGCGTTATCGGCATCGATACGGTTCACATTGACTCCGGGCTCACGGAACCAGCCCATAAAGCGGTAGCCGCCGTTGGCCTCGGTCAAACCCTCTGGCTTTGCGGAGGTATCCTGCTTAAACGTTACCGATGTATCGCCCTGGGCCAGGCCTTGGGCCGTTCCCGCCAGCACGGCGCTCACGGCAAAGGCGTACGGATCCGAGGTCGCCTGGTCTTTGCCAAGTTTGGTCTTCTCGATTGTCGCGGTGCCCGCACCGGGAAAATCGATCGTCGCCTTAACGCTCTGGCCATGCACAGGAATATTCAGCTTGTAATCCATCGCCCACTCATTGAAGTGCGAGCCACCCAAGGCCCCGTTGTTAGCAGTCGAGCGCTTGGTGCCGGCACAAAAGTCGTAGTCGTGCTCTTCCCACAGCTCGCGCGTGGTGTAGCGCTCGTCATCCCATGGACCATAGCCATCACCCTTGGTGGTGTCATCGCCGCCAAACGAGGGGATTTTCTTTTTGGCAGGGTTGCCCTGGCTGTTGCCAGAAAGGCTCACGCTCGGCTTAAAGTAGCACTCGGTGACCGTGGCATCATCCTTGTTGGCACGCGCGGCAATGCCGCCCAGGTTCACATCGTTTTGAATGATGGGGATCACGGCGATGGGATTGTACTGACGCGAGCTCAAGTCACCCGCAAAATGGCTTCGAACGAGCTCGTTGCCCTTTTCGGTTAGAATACGACCCGCCAAGCCACCCGTCCACGCGCGCGTCACGGCGACGACGCCCACGTACGACGCGGCATAGCTGTAGCACTGCGCCGTCGAGAAGCAGTCGATAATCTTGGCCTCGCCCGCCATGCAGCCCACAAAACCCGAGGCGTACACGTTGTTGCCGCCCAGGGCGCCAATGGCCACGTCGTACTTATTGGTGACGTCGGTCATGCCCTTCTCGGCAATCGAGCCGTCGTCCTTACGCGTCGGCGTCACGCGACAGTACTCGATAGTCGAGTTCTTAACGTAGCCGGCAAACGCCGCCATATACAGACCCTCACCGCCGAGCGCCTGCACGCCCGAGGTCGTATTGTTGACGGCACGGCCGCCACGGACCTCGCAGTTGTAGAGGGTGCAGCCGTCGAGCTCGCCGGCGATGAGACCGCCCTCAAAGCCTGCGTTGGTAATGAGGTTGAGAGCATTGTTGGCGCAGGTCACGTGCAGCGTGCTCTCCATGACCATAACGTTTTCGAAACGCGTTTTGACGGCCTTGCCCACGATAATGCCACCGCGGAAGTCCGCCCACACGTTGGCGTCCTTGACCAGGAAGTTTTTGATGGTGGCGCCGTTGGTCTCGGCAAAAAATCCCGTATCGCGCTCGGGGTCAAAAGCGTCTTTATCGTAGTTCAGGCCCTCAACGGCGTGGTTTTGACCATCGAACACGCCCTTAAACGGATGCTCCTTGTTGCCAAACGACAGATGCTTAACGGTGTCTGCAACGATGGTTTTCATGTCGTCGCTGTCGAGCTCAATGTCGTTATCGAGATAAACGTGCCAGCCGGACGTATCGCGCTCGCGCGACAGCGCCACACACGACAAAAAGTCAGCCTCGTTTTTGATGTGGAATTCGATTTTGGCCTCGGGCACATCCTCGGCATGCACCACCGTTGGCAGCGCCATAACGCAGCAAAGGGCAATCGCTGCGACGGCAACCAGCCTGCTAAGCATACCCCGGTTCATATTCTTGATCTTCATAGGCTAGTTCGCCTCCGGCCAACCCACAACGTCAAGTACGTCGAGGGCGGTATCGCTTGTCTGCTGGTTTTTGGCCTGCACGGCCTGAACATCGATATCGAGCTTGAATGAGCCGCCGCGCGCGGCATCGTGGTAGTCGCCCACAAATCGCAGCGAGTCCATAAGGCTTTCCGTCATGGCGCCGGGGTCGAGCATGCCGCCACGCCCGGCCAATCCACGGTAGTAGTACCACCCATCGCCGCCGTCGATCCACGGGGACCCCTCGCCCGCGTCCACATGAAACGCAACGTTGCCCGAGGCATCCGCGCACGAGCCGTCGGGTGCCACTGACTTCATGCGCAGGCGCGCGCGAACGTACTCAGGCTGCGAGCCGACGTTCTCCACGCGCACAATGCGGCTGATGTCAGAACCCCCGGCTTTGGTGTCGGGATAGTCCCCGTGCTCGTTGGGCTCAAACGGAATCTCCTCGCCCTGCTCGTTTAGGGTGTATTCGCAGACTCGTACCTTCACGCTGCCAAACGATAGAACGTTGTTCGCCGGAACCATATCAACAGTAAAAGCCAGCGTGCCGCACAGGCACGCCAGGGCCAACAGCGCCATCGCGGCAAGCGCCAAGGTGCGTTTCTGATTGTCGGAAAGATTATTGAGCATTACGTTCGCCAGTCGTCGATAAAAAGGGGGACCGAGATCCCGACCCGAAAATGGGGATGGGGAGCGGGCCGGGATCTCGGTAGAGGGGGTGGGATTACTACAGGTCCTTAGCCCAATTCTTGGCAGCAGCCAAAGCAGACGCAGACGAACCCTCAGCGGTATTGTCTGCCGCGTAAATGAAGCAGTTGACATCCATCGTGGCAGAATTGGCGAAATCCTTTTGCTCGGTGTCCTTGGGCGTAGTCACCTGGCTGAACAGCTCGCCAGTCCACTTATCCTCATTCTTGCTGGCAATAAGCGGGGTAGCCTCGGTTCCTTCGCCAACATAAACGAAAAGGCCACCGAGATAATGAGTCGGCTCGCCCTCAACGGCGGTCGCATCAACGGCCTTCCAGCCAGAGTTAATGGTGAAGTAAGTCGTCTTGGAATGATCGGCCCCGGCAGACGCCGTCTTGTTGTTCACGAAGACGTACACATATGCATCCTCGGATCCCTTGCCGATACCGACATTAGGATTCTTGGGTACAGACACGCCAGGGGCGAGCTTAGAGTCCTTAACCCATTTGGTCTCGGTCAGGTTGCCGTTGACCTTATTGTTATCATCCGGAAGCGGCTGATTCGGATGGTCGGGATCGGTAGTGGGCTTGTTGATGCCCGCAGTGGTGAAGTTGTTGGTCAGGCTCGACTGCGCCGTCAGCCAGGCGTAGGTACCCACGCCGGCAGCCAGCACCAACAGCAGCAGGGCGGCAATGATGCCGTAGCGCTTTTTCTTCTTGTTTTCCATCGTTCTCTTCCTTTCGAGAATCGTCTTCCCCGGCAACGGCCCCTACCGCCGCCGACGTTTTTCCCTGCCGCTATGAACGCCGCTCCCTCGCATGCACGCGGGTATGCTTGCCCGCAGGCTCGTCGGGAACCATCCGATCGAGCACTATCGACGCCGTGATCAGCAGCGCCAGAACGGCCACCACAACAAGCAAACCGGGCATCGTCGTGCAATATGCGTTAACGAAGCCCAGGTAAGGGACACAAAAAGAAACAGTGCCGATAACACTCGAAAAAGGCGTGTGCTCGGCATCGTGCATGATGCTTCCGTCTGCATTTTTGTTCGCAATTCCCTGCGTGCCGATCATCTGCGCCACAGGGTCGATCTGATACACCTGGTGCGTCACCACGGCGCCGTCCGATCGGTAAAAGGTTGCATTGTCGCCCACGGCAATATCCGTTGGCTCAACCTGGCGGACAAACACCATGGAGCCAACGGGAAGCTCGGGTTCCATAGAGCCCGAAAGCACAGCAAAGGGCGTGTATCCAAATGCGCGAGGCACAAAAGAAACAACGGCAAGGGCTATGACAAGCGCGAACGCCAAGCTACTCAAAAGCGTAATAAATCGTTTGAGTCTACGCGCCGTCAAAGTGATAATTCATCCCCCTTGAGGACCTATTCGACCCATCCAAAGGTCAGCAAGTTTCAACAGGAACCGCAAGGCGCTTGAAAAGTGAGTCCGAAATAAGCCAATTTGGAATCTTTTCGTAATAAAAACATAGCGATGTGCTACATATTTTTCAATGTTTTATCGCTAAATGCTACTTATTTTGGCGTAAGTGGTCATTTATCCCCAAATTAGTCTGTTTTATCCAATACTTACGACTAACCCCCTACGCAACTTCCCCATAGAAGGTTCGTTTTTTGCGAAACTAAAATAATGGTACCCCCCCCCACATTAAAACAAACTACTGGAAGTGTCATTTATTTCCGACCCCCCTTTGCCGGAGTTTTATGACAGCCCCATGTAGTTCGCAGCCCATAATCCTCTGAGAACCGTGTCCCAGAATTCGCTTGCGAAATGGGATGCGGTTTCCGCTTGTGGCCCCGTTGGGAAACCACATCCCACTCCGATCGCAAATTCCGGATCGCACTTTCCGCCAAGACCCTCAACCGGAAACGGCATCCCATTTCTCGGCCGAAAACTGGGATGCGGTTTCCACAGAGCCCCTCAACGGGAAACCGCATCCCATTCCAAAGGCAAATTCCGGGACGCAGCTTCCGCAACCCCACCCATCCGGAAATCCCATCCCACTCCGCACACATCCGGGCATAGAACAATCAGCTTATTAGGCCTTCCATCAATAAAGGGGCGCCCTCGTGTCACGAAAAAAGCCTCGAGAATCTCGAGGCTTTCACGTTTGTATTATCTCGAGCGCGAGGCGACACGCCTACTCGCCCAGCACGGCCTTCTTGGCGGCTGCGGTCATGTTGTCCAGGTCCTCCTTGGTGGGGTGATCCTTTGCGGCAACCCAGTTGTCGAGCAGCATCTTAAATCGGGCGTTTTCGGGATCTTGCTCGAGCATGGCCTCGTAGCGCTGCTTAACCGCGGGACCCATCTTGCCCTGGCACATCGCCCAGCCCGCAAGCTCGGCATCCTCGGCCAGATTGGAAGTTACGCGGTCGACAATCTGCTGGTAATAGCTCTGGTCGGCCCCAAAGCCGCAGGTGCCAAACAGGAACACGCGCTTGCCGTGCAAGGCGGAGAGCAACGCCGCCACCGAGGGCGTGCAGGCACCCTTGTCGCACCAAAAACCGACAAGCACCGTATCGGCAGCGCAGGCACCCTCTGCCTCGTGCGCGACCTGCTCCGGATCTGCATCATCGCTCAGCGCGGCGGCATGGATAAACTCGACGCCTGCAGCCTGCAGGGCGCGCTTGATCGCCCCCGAAACCATCCTGGTATTACCGCTCTTGCTGTTAACCACCATAGAGCATGTCATAGTCACGTTGCCTCGTTTCCCCCGAAACTCGAGCCATTAATGCAATTTGTTAAAAGCATATCTTAGTACTAACGACGCAGATGTAAACCATCTGCCGCTAATCGGCAGCCCCTACTGGGCAAACTGGCTGCGGTAGAGCTCGGCGTAGAAGCCGCCTGCCGCTAGCAACTCGTCGTGCGTGCCGCGCTCGATAATCTGGCCGTCGCGCATAACCAGAATGCAGTCGGCATTGCGGATCGTCGACAGGCGGTGCGCCACCACAAAGCTCGTGCGGCCAGCCATGAGCTCGTCGAATGCCGCCTGCACCTGCAGCTCGGTACGCGTATCGATGCTCGACGTTGCCTCGTCCAGCAGCAGAATCGCCGGATCGGTGAGCATGACGCGCGCGATGCACAGCAGTTGTTTTTGACCCTGGCTAAACGTGCCGCCGTCCTCGCCGATTACCGTATCGTAGCCGCCTGGCAGCTGCACGATAAACTTGTGCGCGTGCGCGCGCTTGGCCGCCTCGATAACCTGCTCGCGCGTGGCATCTGGGCAACCGTAAGCGATGTTTTCCGCCACCGTGCCCTCGAACAGCCATGTGTCCTGCAGCACCATGCCAAAGGCGCGGCGCAGGCTTGCGCGCGTGTAGTCACGCGAGGAACGGCCATCGACCGCAATGCGACCGGCGTCGATATCGTAGAACCGCAGCAGCAAATTGATGAGCGTTGTCTTGCCACAGCCCGTAGGACCGACCAGGGCAAAGCGCATGCCGGGTTTAGCCTCGATGCAGACATCCTGCAGCAGCTTGCGGTCGGGCACATAGCTAAAGTCCACATGTTCAAAGGTCACCTCACCCTGCGGGGCGGCAAGTTCCACGGCATCTAGCGCATCGGGCTCCTGCTCGCGCGCATCGAGCAGTGCAAACATGCGGCGCGCCGAGGCGTACGCAGTCTGGATCTGCGTGATGACGTTCGTGACCTCGTTGAACGGCTTAGTGTACTGGTTGGCGTAGGACAGGAAGATCTGCACGCCGCCCACCGTGAGCGCCGCAGGCACGCCCGTGATCACGCCCGCGCAGCCGATCACAGCGACCACGGCATAGATGATGTTATTGATAAAGCGCGTGCCGGGGTTGGAGAGCGAGCCCATAAACTGCGCGCGCTCACCTGCCGTATAGAGCTCGGCGTTAAGGGCATCAAAGCGCTGTTGAGCGTTCGGGCCATAGGCAAACGCATCCACCAGCTTCTGCTCGCCCACATACTCCTCGATATGGCCACCGAGCTGGCCTTGGATGCGCTGCTGTGCCGTAAAGCTCTTATTGGAAAGTTTGGCGATGGCACCGGCCGCAAAGATGGAAAGCGGCGTGACGAGCACCACCACAAGCGTCATGGTCAGCTTGATGGAGAGCATAAACGCGAGCGTGCCCACGATGGTAATAACGCCGGTAAAGAGCTGCGTGAAGCCCTGCAGCAGACCGTCGCCCACCTGATCGACGTCGTTGACCACGCGGCTCATGAGGTCGCCGTGGGCATGGCTGTCGATAAAGCTGAGCGGCATGCGGCTGAGCTTGTCGCTCGCCTCCACGCGCATGTCGCGCACCGTCTCGTAGGACAAGCGGTTAACGCAATAGCCCTGCAGCCACTGGAAAGCCGCAGCACCTACGACGACAATCGCGAGCTTGGTGACAAGCGGCAGCAGCGCATCGAAGTCCACCTGCCCGGCGGCGACGATCAGGTCGATGCCCTCGCCGATGAGAATAGGTGTGTAGAGCTGCAAGATCACCGAGATGGCAGCGCTCACAAACGACGCCGCAAACGAAATGCGGTGCGGGCGAACATAGCCCAGCAGGCGGCGGGTCACCGCGCCCACGGGATAGCGCTCGGGGTCGCCGGGCTGGCGCGGGCCGTCCCCCAGGTCGTTGAGGTTATCGTTGCCAGACACGTTGGCGGTCATCGTGGCGACCGAGCCGGAAGAAGTGTACGGATTCATTTAGCAGCCCTCCTTTGCGCAAGTGGATGCCAGGGCGCACGCGGCGCCTGGGGTGGACGTGGACGTCGCGCTCCCCCGCTGACCCTCGAGCTCCTCACGACGAAGCTGCGACTGGCAAATCTCGCGATAGAGCCGGCAGGTCGCGTACAGCTCATCGTGCGCGCCCAGGCCCGCGACCGAACCGTGGTCGAGCACGCAGATCATGTCGGCATCGCGCACGGTCGAGACGCGCTGGCTCACGATCACCGTGGTCAGTGGGAGCCCGCCCGCGGCGGCACCGCGCACGCTGCGCTCGCGGATGGCATGGCGAAGCGCCGCGTCGGTCTTAAAGTCGAGCGCCGAGGCGGAGTCATCCATGATTAGGACCTGTGGAGAGCCCACCAGGGCACGTGCGATGGTCAGGCGCTGGCGCTGGCCACCGCTAAAGTTCTTGCCGCCCGCCTCGACCGGGGCATCGAGCCCCTGCGGCTTGTTGCGCACGAACTCGCTCGCCTGCGCCATGTCGAGCGCCGCCCAGAGCTCCTCGTCGGTTGCCGCCTCGTCGCGCCAGGTTAGGTTGCTGCGAATGGTGCCGCTCACCAGCGACGCTCGCTGCGGAACGGTCGCGACCACGTGGCGCAGCTGATCGAGCGGCCAGGTGCGCACGTCGGCGCCCATCACGCTCACGCTGCCGGTGCCCGCATCGTACAGGCGCGGGATGAGCGAGACGAGCGTGGACTTACCACTGCCCGTACCGCCAATAATGCCGAGCGTCTTGCCCAGCGGGAGCTCCAGGGTCACATCGTTGACGGCGTTGGCAGCGCCCGCGCCAAAAGAGAAGCTCGCATGGCTCAAGCTCAGCGCAGGAACTGGAGCGACATTGCCCGGCTTGAGCAGCGCGACCGGCTGGTTGCCCCCGTCGGTGATGCTCGGCTCGCAATTGAGCACCTCGTTGATACGCGACGCGCTGGCGCTCGCCTTGGTAAAGACCACGACCAGGTTGGCGACATACACGATGGAGGTCAGGGTCTGCGTCATGTAGTTCACAAACGCCATGACCTGACCCTGCGTTAGCTCGCCCACGTTGACCTGGATGCCGCCCACCCACAGGATGGCGCACACGCCCAGGTTCATCACAAGAAACGTGACGGGGTTGAGAATCGACGAGAGCTTACCCACCGCGATGGCAGTATTGGCCTGGTCATCGGCGGCCTGGGCAAAGCGCTCGCGCTCGTGGTCCTCGCGCACGAAGGCGCGAACCACGCGAGCGCCCGAAAGCCCCTCGCGGCAAATGAGCGCGATGCGGTCGAGCTTTGCCTGCAGCTGCTTGTAGTACGGAATGCAGCGCGCCATGACAAACCAAAACACCAGGCCGATGGCGGGCGTGCAAATCAAAAAGATCATGCCGAGCTTAAGGTCGATGACAAGGGCCGCGCACATGGAGCCCACCGCCAAGAAGGGCCAGCGGATGAGCATGCGCACGCCCAACGCCACGGCAAGCTGCACCTGGTTGACGTCGTTGGTAATGCGCGTGATGAGCGACGGCGTGCCAAAGCGGTCGAGTTCGGCATAGCTCAGCTTGTTGATGTGCTGATAGAGCGCACCGCGAATGTCGGTGCCCATGCCCTGCGAGGTGAGCGCCGCCATCTTTTGGCAGACGAGCGTAAACGAGATGCCGATCACGGCCATGGCGGCAAGCACCATGCCGTAGTGGACGACGGCGTCCACGTCGTGCGAGCCAATGCCCTTATCGATCATCTGGGCAATCACCAGCGGCGTCAGCAGGTCAAAGATCACTTCGATCAACTTGCACGCAGGGCCGATCACCATATATCGGCGAAACTTACCACCAAAACGCCTGAGCAACTCAATCATGTATAGGCGCTCCCTATCATCATCCACATTCAATTCGAACCATGATAGTACCGCCACCCCAAAAGAAGCGTAAACAACTCGTCATTTCTAACGGGATTCAGTTTTCAGAGGAGCATACGCGCACACCCAGCCAGTGGCGGGCCAATCGCTTGGCATACTTACATTAGTGCTACCAAGTTGAGCCGCCGACCCTTGAAATGAGGTGCCGAGATGAACGACATTCTCGCGAGAAGAGCAAGACGAACAACCTTGGGCATCGCCCTTTCCGCGGCACTTATCGCGGGAATCGCCCCTGCAACGGCGATCGCGGCGGAAACCAGCGCCCCCACCGGTGCAGTTGCCTTGCAGACGGAAGATGCGGCCGCCGCAAAAGAAAAGGCTCTGTTAGACCAAGGTTGACATAAAAACGATGTCACCGCGAG